>JBEBTF010000001.1:0-80977 GCA_040393865.1 Planctomicrobium piriforme
TTCGACGTATCGCTTCATCGCAACCTCTGGTGACTCCATGTTGACGCGAGTCTTGCGGTAGGCTCGACGGTTGCGATCCCACCACTCTGTCGTCTGTGGATGAGCACTTGCTTCTGGGAGCAATTCAAGGTTAGCGCTAAATGTTGCGAGCAGAGTCTTGTCTTCGAGATAAGCCGCTGAACCAATGCTAAGCATGGAGTGTGGTCCAGGGATGGGACCGTCTGCTTCGATGTCAGTACTGACGTAGATCTCTTTGGTTGGTGAAGTGTCGTTGTTCAGTGTTTTGTCTGTTGGGGCGGGCTTGTCTTGTTGGTTGCTCATCGGTCTTGTGGTTTCTTTGGTGGGGCGATTTAAGTGTGTTTCACGTGAAACGAATCTGGAGTTAATTAGGTTTTAATTTGGTGCTAAGCGGTGCTGATTGAAGACTAGTTTCGTTGAGGTGTTTCACGTGAAACGACAGAGCATGTTTGCGACTGTTCCAGTGATAAGCAAGGTGAGCATCATGCTCACGATGTATGAGTGAAGGTGATCAAGGGAAAGACTACTTCATTTGTTTCACGTGAAACACAGATCGAATCCACAAGTGGCGTCAACGGTCGTGTTGATGACTCATCGTTGGGCATCGAACGCGTGGTGTTCATGCTAATGCATGTTCAATGTCTGCGTGCAGTCACGGTCGATGGTGGGACACTTCAGAGTTGCGCTTGTGGTTGTCACAGTCTTGGACGTTCTGCATACTTGGTACTGTGCGTGGAGTTCGCTTCTCATGTTCGAGCTGCTCACGCATTGATTCAGTAATGAAAGTCGTTCGATGTCCGGGCCAAGACTGCAATGGAAAATGCCATCGCTCCGACCAACGCTCATCGTTGTAGGGGTCGTGTTTGTAGTAGGTATCCAACTGAGAAGTTACGAGTTGGATACAGTACAGGTCGAACACTTCGATGAAGGAGTCTATGCATCCAATCTGTATGTTGGTCCCCCTGATTTTCGCTTCCCATATCAGCATCTCTACGCGCCACCGTTGTTCCCTTCGGTGTTGGAATGGGCTTTGGTTTTGAGCGGAGGGAGATCTGGAAGTGTGATCGATGTGAATGTGATCCTGGGGATACTTCTGATCTTCGCGATTGGTTGGACATCGTGCGGTCTCCTTCGGGATGCCCCAGAGCAATCGAAGCCTGATACTCAGTCACTGTTCCCTTCGTCGAAGTACAGCGTTTCGATCGCGGCTGCTTCAGCGATGGTGATCGCATGCATGTCGGAGATAATGATTCAATATAGTCGATCCGCGCTAACGGACATTTCATTAACGCTATGGCTGACGTTAGCTGTTGGGGCCAGTGTGCGTGGACTTCGTCGATCCAACTGGAAGTGGATTGTCGCGGCCAGTCTCTTCACCGCACTGGCGTGGTGGACCAAATACAACGGGTGGCTTCCATTGGCCATCGTTGGAGCAGGCGTGGCAGGCTGGTTTGTGTTTGAAGTGCGACAATTGAAAGTCGCATCACCGACGCTGATTCAGTTTGGTGTACTCAGTGCTTTGGCCGTGGTGATGTGGTTGCCATGCCTGGCTGGATTACAGGCAACAGGAGGCTATGCTGCTGTTGCTGCGAATCATGCTGGCTACATCGTTGGTCCTGCCGGGTGGTTCAATTCAATTCAGAATCACTTCGCAGTTGACCGCTTCTATACAACAGGGATTTCTGCACTCGGTGTCTGCTTTGCAATTTTGATTGCAAACGCCTTGCCGCTTCTGACCTCGCAAGGCGAGATATTGCGTTCGAATTATCGAGTTCAAACAGTAGGTTCTCTCGTTGCCATTATCATGGCTATCGTCACCGCGATTGTCGGGTTGCTTCCCGTTTTGTTGGTACTGAATGTCATCGCAGCAGTCCTGCAGTGGAACAACCAACCATCTGAGAGTGATCGGCCAACGTCTTCTCTTGGCCGCTGGATTCTACTTGCGTGGATTCTTGGTTTGATCGTGGCAACGCCAATGTACCGCCCTTATCCACGATTGATTCTCCCGTTGCTGGCGGGGCTGATTATCGGGGCTGGTTACGGAATCGAACTGGTGCTGCATCGACTGCGTGGGACGGTAGCACCGGGTTCCGTTGCTTCACCACAACAGGAATTGGCGATTCAGTGGCAAGGTGTGACCATGGGGGGGCTGGCGGTATTGGTGCTTCTCGGTGCACATGCCGTAACCCGAGGCAACTGGATTTCACCTCCAGTATTTGCACCGAGAAATGCGTTCGTGGAAATCGCCAGTCAGATCCGTACAGCGATCAGGAGAGACATTGTGAGTGAGATCGCGAGGGAGACAGGAAATAAATATTACACACCACGGGGTGATGTTACTGCGGGAGTCGCAGTTTTGGGCGAACCTGGTCTCTTCTTTCAGCTAGCCTCTCCGGCAAATGCGTTTCTCCAGATTGTCGCTCAGCCCGTTGCGACGACTGCTCCGGTCACGTCCGCGGCAGCCAATGAGATTCCGATGTACCTGGTCACCGGCCCGCACGCCAAGGAGGCGGTTGCCGAATTGGAAGCGATGCCTGAGACCGTCCGGCTCGTTGCGACGTTCGAGTATCACCCGAGTCCGCTCGTCCTTCTCGACGATATGCCTCCCTCTCAGATTCGCGATCGAGCCCCTGAGCGAATTCAGGTCTGGACCCGACAGCGGTAAATCTCTAAAACCTACCGGAAATCGATTTTCTCTAGTTGCCAAATTGCCCAAGTTGCCGGGGTTTGCTCGGCGCTGTGGGTGGCATGTGAAGTTTGGTAAGTAAAGAAAATTCGGTACAACCTGCACGGCCGGAATGGAGTCGTGATGGGGAGCGTGCCGAAGAAAAAATAGGATTGAGTCGTGTCAGGGAGCGACTCGTCCGTTAAATCGAAACTGATGCGTCTCGTTAGAACGAGACAAATCAGTTTCCTCCCCTGCGGCAGCGGAGTTTGCCGTCACATTTCGATACTGGTCGATTTGATAAGTCGGGCGCCTGTTCAACAGCACTGACCTTCAACGCCGGTATTCATAGCGATTGGAAAGAGTCTGTACGGAGACGGACACCCCATGAACGATTCAAATTCAACCCAGCCTTCTCGCCGACTTGGCCGCGGATTGTCCGCCTTGCTGGGAGGGAACGGTCCGGCTTTTACTGAAAGCACTCCAGAACAAAGTGCTGATCTCCGTCAAATCGCTGTTGCTCAGCTGACCCCGAACCCGTTTCAACCTCGTCAGGTTTTTGATGCGGAAGCTCTTGGTGAGCTCGCTTCAAGTATTCGAGAGCACGGAGTTCTCCAGCCGATCCTCGTTCGCGAAGTCGATGGAGCGTTTCAGGTGATTGCCGGTGAGCGTCGCTGGAAAGCCGCTCAGAAAGCAGGACTCACAACGATTCCGTGTCGGATTGTCGACGTCATCGACAAGACCGCTTGCGAATACGCGCTGGAAGAAAACCTGAAGCGAAAAGACCTGAGCGATCTGGAAAAGGCGCAGGCGTTCAAGGATTACCTAACTCAGTTCGAATGCTCGATTGAAGAACTGTCCAAGCAGTTGAGCATGAATCGGTCGACGATCAGCAACATGCTGCGATTGCTGGAATTGCCTGGCCCGATCAAGAACGCATTGAATGCGAACAAAATTTCTGCCGGACATGCACGAGCACTTTTGCCGTTGCCAGAAGCGGATCAGCTTGAACTGTGTGGGCGCATTCAGGCCGAACAACTGAGCGTGCGTGCGGTTGAAGCAACCGTCAAGAAGATGCTCGGACGCGATACTCCGGCAACGGTTGAGACCGCCGAACCGACAGCAGCGTCGACAGACGAGGCCGTTTCAGAGCAACCGTCTACGGTCGTTGTTGCTGAAACTTCGGATGCGACTCCGGTTCAAATGGAGAAACCAGCTGCCGTCGTTGATTCTACGCCGGTGTCCCCGAAGGCGTCAGGGACTCAAGAGCGAGCCGCCGATTCAGGAGTGGTGGAAACCATTCCAATGTCCGAGGCAGAACCGCATCGGACGCACCACATCGATTCTCTGGAAACACAGCTTCGCGATCTTCTGGGAGTTCCGGTCGAGATTCAGTTGAATTCCAAAGAATCCGGAAAGATCCTTGTTCCGTTTTCGAGCAACAGTGAGTTTGAACGAATCCTGAACCTGCTGCGACGTCACGCGGCATAGTTTCGGTTGAGCACATGATGCCCGCCGAATCTGGCGGGCATTTTTATTTGTAGGGACTGATCGGGCACGCCCCTGGCGTTCGGCAGTCTTCGGCTTGACGTCGATGGACAATCGCCCCTGAATACGTTATGACTAGAGTTTGCGGGACGCGGCGGCAGCTGTGGCCCGTTTCTGTTTTTCAGAGAACAAAGCAATTCAGTCTTAGAGCAATTGACCTGATCCTCGATTCTGCTGTGCGCAGATACTGGGCTCGCTTCCGGTGAGCCCTGAATTTGTTGCCGACGAATAGATGAAGGCGACCGCTCTAAATCGCATTCCCACGAGTGTCCGCTCGTGGGTTTTCGCTTGTTCACTTCACCTTCGCGTATGAATGACTGGGTAGAAAGATGCACCGACAGCCTATTACTCGAGATGGCTACGAAAAACTCCTTGCGGAAATCAAACACCTTGAGGATGTCGTGATGCCGAAGATTACAGAGGCGATTGCCGATGCACGTGCGGAGGGCGATCTCAAAGAGAATGCCGAGTATCACGGGCAGCGCGAAGAACAGGGGCGCCTGCAGGCCAAGATCAACATGTTGAAGGGCAAACTCGGCAGTTGCTACGTTGTCGACAAAGCTGACATGCCCAAAGGTCAGGTTACCTTCGGGTCGACTGTCACCATTAAAGATCTGAAGCTTGGCGATGAAGAGTCGTACGAATTCGTAGGACCTGGTGAAGAGGACTACGATGGCCCTGTCATGAAGATTCTGACAACAAGTCCAATCGCCGTTGCATTGATGGGCAAGAAGGTCGGTGAGAAAGTTGAGATCGAGTTGCCTCGTACAACCATGAGTGTCGAGATCGTCAAGATCATTGACCACGGCGACGAGGAATAATGTCGTGTTTCAGGCACGCGGGATTCAGTCGTCCTCTCATGGAGAAGGCTAGCGTGCATCCAGATGCCACGGCCAGATGAGGGAAATGAATTGGTGCTGCTAGTCTGCTGACTGACGAATTGTCTGTTTGAATATTCGATGCCGGGACTCTCCGACGAGGGTTCCGGCATTTTGCTTTTGTAGCATTATTCGCGATGACGCTGTTTCGCAGAGCAAATTCGCAAAACAGACGAGAGCACGGAGCGTGAAAGGACTTCTGGAACTGGACTACTCAGCGTCCACATTCTCGCCCGACTTGGTGTAGAGACGCGGCGATTCGGTGGCCTGAATCACTGATGATCAGACACTGAACGAAGATTGCTTTCCGGCAATGGCCATTTCCAAGATTTTCATAAACATCGGTTGAAATGTTAAAATTTCTGTCACAATAGAAGAATGATTACTACTGCAATTGCGCTCGGTGGAAATGTCGGACAAGTGCATGAGATCTTTGCGCAGGCACTCGCAAAGCTGGATGCAGTCACAGAGATTGTGCTTGTTTCTCGCAGTCGTAATTTTCATACGCAGCCAATGGGGGAAAACTCCGGGCCTGCGTATGTGAACGCCGTTGCCTTGCTGCAGACCTCTCTTTCTCCGCAGGCACTTTTGAAGCAACTTCAAAGAGTTGAATCAGAATTTGGTCGTAAGCGAGAGACCCATTGGGGATCGCGAACTCTTGATCTCGATTTGCTGAGTTATGGGTCCGATTGCATCCATCTGACGGATCTTGGAGAGGGCGATTCAGCGATCGCTCCATATCCAACCGGACACCGCCCCCTTGAGGTCCGTGAAGGGATCTTGACGGTCCCCCATCCTGCGTGTTGGAATCGACGCTTTGTTCTGGATCCGTGGTGCGATGTGGCTCCGAACTGGAGGCATCCTGTTCTTGGGGAAACGGTTCGCGAGATGCAATGCCGACTCGCTGATCGCCCGCTTGTCGTTGATCTCCCGGCCATTACCCCGGAAACCGCAGAAGCGTTGATTGCGGAACTCGCATTGTTAGGGATTGAGAATGACGTCGTGTTCAATATCGATGACGATTCTCGAACCGACTCTGACAAGATGAACTTACCAGCCGGGGTGACCAGATCAGGGGCGAACGTCGGAGCAACGATTCAGGCAGATCCTAAATCTGACGCGAAATCTGCAATGACAATTCTCTTCACACAAGCGGCTGATGGCTGCTGTGTGGACGATCAACTTCACCCCCGAGTTGTTGTTCTCCCGAACTCGGCTCAGGGGATCAGACTGGCTGCAAACATTCTGAAGGCAGCACTGGATTGTCCATCTCCTTGCTGTGATTAGTCTGGATCGGTTCATCACGTGGATGCGCAGAAGTCGTTTTGATTTGGAAACGGCTTCCTTGCTGTGCGGACAATGCCTCCAGAAAACCGCTCAATTGGCTTCGGCCTGAGTGCTGGTCTTCGAGGGCAGCGGAGATCCAATGCTCGGCGATGGAGAACTGGGCGGAGCCAAAATTGGCAGAATTCCCGTTTCAGTCGCGATTTTCAAAGCCTTCGTCAGCGACGCCAGGCATCCGTTGATTGACTCCACCGCCATGATGAAGTTGGTGTGTACGGAGACTTGAGGAGCGTCGATTCCGAATTTTGCGACCGCCTTCCGAAAGTGATTGATCTTCTTGCTCAAGGTTTTGAAGTAGGCAGTTGGAGTTTCTGCATGAGGTTCCAATGCGCGGCACAGGTCGAAGATTTCTCGCCCGAACTCTGAAAGTTCAGCCGAGTCTTCGCAATCTTCACAGTGACGGAGGAATGCCCTGACCATCCATGCGTGAGCCAGAATGAGCTGGCATTCCTGAACCAGTTCCGATGGAGTTTGCGTTGATGTCATGTTGAACCAGATATGAACAGGCCAAAAATGAATTCACGACTCGGCGGAGAATTCGGCTGAGCATCTGGTTTTATTTTGAATCGCGATGAAGAGAATTGCGAGCGTAGACCGCTTCAGTCTCTCGTGTGGCCGCGTCGCAGCTTTTCCAGTGGGAGCAGAATGGACGCCGCAACCAGATACATCACCCTATTGGAGGAAGCTCTCCGCGTGCCAGAATAGGGAAAGTATCGAAACTGTGGTCACTGCCACGTCCGCTCGTTTCGCGTTTCGTCTCTGATGGAATTGGCCGCTGTGAAAGGCTGACGTTTGCCTATTCCATCGACGGTGGGAACTGAGGATGTTCCGGGTTTGTTTGTTCTTCGATCTGATCGTCTTCGTCAGAACCGTCCGGACGCGCCAACCCATATTTCTTCAGGCGGCGATCGAGTGTTGTTCGCTCGATTTGAAGAATGCGCGATGCCTTGGATTTGTTCCAGTAAGTTGCTTTGAGAACCGCTTCAATGTAAAGGCGATCGATATCATCAAGTGTCGCGTTCTGGGCGATAAACCGTTCCCAGCTGATGCTGGTTCCTGATGACGCTGAAGTCGATTGTGAACCTGCTTCCGGTTGAGGAGCTGGCATCGACACTGCGCTCGCAGCAGCGGGAGTGCTCGTTCTTGTTGGTTCGTCCAGGTCGAGGTTCAGCTTGGTGAGAACGATATCGTGCGCCCCGAGGTACTCGTTCTCTGCAAGAATGACCGCGCGTTCAACAACGTTTCGGAGTTCACGAACGTTCCCTGGCCAGTCATGAGTCTTCAGCTTTTCGAGAGCAGCCTGACTGAATCCCTGAATTCGCCGATGTGCCTGAGCAGCAAATCGTGAGAGGAAATGCTGGGCGATGGACGGAATATCATCGGCGTGCTGGCGCAATGGAGGGACAGTGATTTCGATGACCTGTAGTCGGAAGAACAGGTCGCGACGGAATCGCTTCTCCCGGACAGCCTCTTCCAAATCCCGATTGGTTGCAGTCACAACTCGCACGTCAACGGAGATTGGGTCACCTCCGCCGACACGTTCGAATGCCTGCCCTTCCAGCACTCGCAAAAACTTTGCCTGAATCTCGGGACTCATTTCCCCGATTTCGTCGAGGAAGAGTGTGCCTCCGTTGGCCTGTTCAAACTTCCCTGCGCGACGTGAAGCCGCTCCGGTGAAGGCACCTTTTTCATGCCCGAACAGCTCGCTCTCCAGCAGACTTTCTGTCAATGCGGCACAGTTCACGCAGATGAATGGCCCATCTTTTCGTTTGCTGTTGAAGTGAACAGCACGCGCGACAAGCTCCTTGCCAACGCCACTTTCCCCGCGAATCAGCACCAGCGCATCGGTCGGGGAAACGCGGGCGATCGAGCGTCGCAATTTCTCAAGGCTCGGGCTTTGGCCAACAAGTTCGGTTTCAACTCCGAGTTGTCCTTGCAGGTCATTGACCTGACGTAATGCACGATCTAACCCAACTTCAAGGTTGGTTCGTTCACGCAAATTGTACAACTGATCGCCGAGTTGGTCCGCAACAGCAAGCGTGAACTCAAGGTCGTCCTGAGTCATGTTCTTGCTGTCTTGACGAAGCGAGTACAAATGCACAACTCCAATCACCGTTCCGTTGTGGCGGATTGGTGAACACATTGCACTGTGTGCCTGGAGTTCATGCAGGCTATTTTGATTCGACAGGGAAGCGTGACTGGAAATGTCGTACGCCAGAACTGCGTTTCGTTCGACAAGCACATTCTTTGTGAGGAACGATGAGAAGTCGGTTGTCGGGCGATTTCCGATGGTTGCAATCGGAATCAATTCGTCCTGAGTCCAGTGTTCACGGTCACCCGGCGCAAGAAGGATGCCTCCCAATTCTGCATTGGAATGAGTAACCAGGGCTTCGAGAACCGTCTGGCAGAGTTCCTGTTCCGAGGCGCATGCTGACATCAGTCTGGCAATGCGAAACAGTGCAGTCGCGTGATCCGGTTTCCCTTTGCTGTGTTGCAGGCCGGAAGATTTGTCGTATTGAGTACCAGACTTGCGCTCGATGATCTCATAAGTCACTTCCGCGCGGTCGTCCGCAATGACAGTGGCGTTATGAATCGAAGGAGCTGAAGCCGCAGGCGGAGCTGGAGTGGGCGAACTGGAAAGCAACAGAGTGCATGCTCCGATGCCAATTATGCTTCCGATGGACAGGGGACGATCCTCTGTGATCGGGACTCCATCCAATGTCACGCCATTGCGACTGTTCAAATCACGGAGCTGCCAGACTCCGTTGCGCAGATAGAGTTCGCAGTGCTCACGACTGCACTTTGCGTCAGGGATCACAACACGGTTGGAACTGGAACGTCCGATCGTGACTGACCCGTGATTGGGAAGTTCAATAACTTCAAGTAGAGCTGCTCCACGCTGGATAATGAGGAATGCAGGACGTGCTACTTGAGATGTGGTGTCTTGGTTCGATTCCATTTTGGCGAAGTCAATTCAGTTACAGCTGCAGCAGGAAATTCGAAGTGTGCCTTGGGAATCGAGTCAGGTGGCCGCTTGTGACCATCCTGATTGAATCGCAATCTGTTTGCATTCGTCAGGGTTTAGGGCAAATTGAAATTCACAGTCTGACGCCGAAAACACAGCAGATTGAGTGCCACTGCGTCTAAAAATGGCCTTTTGGTTAAGAATTTGATCCACAATTAAACGGGCTGTATTGAAATGAATCGCCTGTGTGATTGCTGTGTATTGAAATGCTTGTGTCGAAATGGGACTGATTGCCGGGGTTTTTCGTGATTCAGAGGTTTGACACTTTGGGCGGCCGCAATTTTTCCTGTGCGATCGGTGTCTATTTAAAATGTTGACTTTGTCTGTTGATTTGGCCTCAGATTTGCAGATAATATCTAACATTGTTCCCTTCGATCGTCGTGTCATTGAATTTCGGGAAATTCTTTTATTTTCACTGCCGGCTGAATTTGTAACCCCCGAGAGACACGTCGTGCCCGTCAGGTGCTTCACTTGACGGGCTGTTTTTTTGTGAACTTTTGATGCACCTGATCGTAGGGGGGGCAAACCGACTTACTCCAAAATTTTGCTGATCAGGAGTCTGACGTAGTGAGCCGATGAGGTCGGACGCGTGGTAGGAGAATGTCCGCCAAATCCCGCTGCGGCTCAGTTGTTGTTTCGTCGTTCGATTCGTATGAGTACGGATCAACAGGGTGGTAGATTCACGTGCGATCTGTTTCGGTGGTTCTCTTGCCGATTTGGTTTCGCCGCATTTCTTTTGACGCGGCGTGTTGAACCGCAACAGTGTGGAGAAGTGGGGATGTGCAGTTTTAATGCACCTTGTTCCCTTTCGTTCTTTACCAGCAGGCACGGTGTTGGCGTTTCATGACAAATTCAAAGAAAACAGAATAAACATTCGTTGATGTGGATGGAAATAAATTTCGAAGGAAATGCCAGAGTCTGTCCGGTTCAGTTGCTTGACCCCACTCCGAATCAAAGTTACATTTCTGCACGCAATCTACCCTCTGTTGAACACGGTGGGTATGGTGAGGTTTACGATCAATTTGATTTAGTTTACTCGCCGAAGTTGCGACAAATGCGCCCGTAGCTCAGTTGGTTAGAGTGCATGCTTGACATGCATGAGGTCACTGGTTCGAGTCCAGTCGGGCGCACTTGCATAAACTTGGCCGGTGCGGAGTGTCTTACGAGATTCCGCACCGGTCTTTTCTTGCCACCGTAGCTCAGTTGGCAGAGCGACGCTTTCGTAAAGCGTAGGTCGTCAGTTCGAATCTGATCGGTGGCTCTCCTTCTGTTTGCTCTTGCTAGGGCATTTCAATAATCGTGCATTGTCTCTGGCGCGCGAGATCACTTTTCTCTTGAGAAGGCCGCTGCGCAGCCACTTGATACGAACCGATACGGTTTGGCTGTTTGCACATGTTGCTTGTGTGTGCATCTCTGCTACAGATTCTGCCGTGCTGTCTGCTTCTGGTTGGTCACATTCTTCGTGACACATGCTCAATCTCAAACACGCTCGAACAGGGTGTGACTCCCGCTGTATGATTTTGCATCGCGATCATTTTGCAGTCATCACTCTGGAACGTGAGACAGACTGATCTGTTTTCAGTTCTTCTCCTGCTGCCCGATTTCGCGGTGTTTCAAATGTGTCCTCAGCCATGAACAGATTGACAAATGGACAACGAAAACGCTTCAGGTGATTCACTTGTCAACGACCTGCTTTCCATCTGGAAGGCAGGGGTCTCGGCTGTCGATTCGCGTCGCCTGGTTTCCAGCAATATTGCAATTATGGGAAACACATTCCGAGTTGGAGATTCGGAGTGGGTGAAGAAAGAGGGAGCACGAATCTGCATCGTCGGGGCGGGGAAGGCCGGCGCCGGAATGGCGGCTGGTGTTGAAGATATGCTTCCACCTGATTGGTTGGAACTGACAACTGGTTGGGTGAACGTTCCTGATGATTGTGTGATTCCGTTGAAGACGATTCATCTTCATGGGGCGCGTCCGGCAGGTGTCAATGAACCCACCGAACGAGGAGTTTTCGGGACTCGTGAAATCCTTCAACGAGTCGCAAATTTAAATTCTGACGATCTCTGTCTGGTTTTGATTTCCGGAGGAGGAAGCGCGCTTTTGCCTGCTCCGTGCCTTGGCATCAGTCTCGAAGACAAACTGTCTGTCACCAGATCGTTGATGCGTGGGGGAGCGACGATCTCGGAATTGAACTGTGTGCGTCGTGCGATTTCAGAAGTGAAAGGCGGAGGCTTACTGCGAGCGTGTCGCGCTGGAACGATGATTGTTCTGCTGATCTCCGATGTTATTGGTGATCCACTCGAAACCATTGCCTCAGGGCCAACTGTGAATATGACACCATCGGCAGCGGAGGCGTTGGTGGTCCTCGAACAATTTCAGGCGCGTTCAGGTGTTTCTGTTCCGCGATCCGTTCTGGAGTATCTGAAACAGCGACGAGATGCTGATTTGCTGCGAACGCCTCGGCAACATGAGAGGGTCTGTCGCTGTTCGCACCATGTCGTCGGAAATAATCGCACGGCAGTGGAGGCGGCTGCGCAAAGGGCGACAGATTTGGGATATGACGTGGTCGACATCAAATGGGACCTTCCCGGCGATGCTGCCCAGACCGGAAGAGATTTCGCCGAACAACTGGTTGCGTTGGGAACTCAGGAGTCAGCTCCCTCTCTCGATTCGCCATCAGCGGGGCATGAGGTCGCCGCACAAAAGCTGTGTGTCATCGCCGGGGGAGAAACAACAGTCACTCTTGCAAAGACGCCACTTCCTCAGAAGGGAGGGCGAAATCAGGAATTGATTCTCTCGGCTCTGGTTGAACTCGCGTCGCGGAAAGACTTGCCGAAATTAGCGATGGTTTCTGGTGGAACAGATGGCGAAGACGGCCCGACAGATGCTGCCGGCGCCTGGCTGGATCGCTCACTGATTGAGACGACGCAGAATGGGGAGATTGATCCTGTGCCTTATTTGCAGATCAACAACTCCTATCCCTTCTTTGAATCGGAAGGAACGCTGTTGAAAACAGGGCCAACACACACCAATGTGATGGATCTTCGGGTGGGACTCATTGAGAAAAGCAGCTCGTAATGATGCTGGCTGCGATGGTCACCTTTTATTGCAGTGAGAGAAGCAGTGAGAGAACAAGTCGATCAATAAAGAAACCCGCCGACCGACTCCAATTTGGAGTCATTGTCGGCGGGCGATTTTTTAGATCGAATTTTCGTTCGAGCCCTTAATGAAAAGTGCTCTGTACCTGACACCCGGCATTCAGCTTTTGTCGTATCGAGAAGGCTGCTGTGCGAACACAGGAGAGACCGAATCGGCCTAGCGTTCTGATCGCACACCGATGAGCAGGAAGTTGCCGCGGCGGTTGACGGTGAACCGATTTGCTTTTACGACCATTCCGAGTGCGAGTGCCGGTTCGATGTCAGTCAGCTCGCCTGAGAAATGGCCTGTGATTGAGGAATCAACAACAATCTGAGATCCACTCTGCTCGCCGATCATTCGCAGGACTTCATGCAATGGAGCATTGTTGAATCGGAAGGTGAATTTCCCAGGCAGTCCACTCTGAACCACTTCGGATGTCAGCTGCGGTTTCGTTGTGACCGCAACCGATGGTTCGACCGTCATCTGAGATTGACCTCGACGAAACGGTGTCGGTTCAAACGGATTTGGTTCAATTGCTGATCGTGCCTGGACGCTTGCCCATTTCGGTTCCGCGACAGGCAAGTTTGGTGTCGCCTGAAGCATTGGATCTGGAACCATAATCTGGATTGGAGCGTCTACTCGCTTTTCAGTCACCGGCAAAGTCCATGGCTCAGGAAGTGCTACTGGTGCAGACTGAGTGGAAGCAATTGGTCCTGTCAGCAGTGGTGTGTCAACCTGTGGTGCAGGGAAAGGCAACACTGTGGTCGGGGCTTCCGGGACAACTGCTGGTTGAGCAGGTTGTGACTCTGCCATCTGCGGCTGCGATGGAGCTGTCAGGCCAAGTGGAGCCGTTGTATTTGCCAGCGCAACTTTGACAGGGACCGGTGCATTCTGTGCAGCAGGTGCTGGGACAGAGGCAACAGGCTCCGAGACGGTCGGCGCAGCAGGTGCGGCGACGACAGGCTCTGGAGTCGGCTTTGGCTCAGGTGCAGGTTCCTGTGTCATCACAGGAGCCGCCGCAATCATCTGCTCAGGTTGTGAAGCAGATTTTTGAGGAGCAGGTGCCGGAGTTGGTTCGGACTCTGCAACCTGAGGGGCGACTTCCTCTTCGTATTCTTCTTCCTCTTCTTCGAGTTCCAGTTCGGCTCGAGCAAGGAGGTTTCGTTCGAAAGGAAGCAACGGTGGTGCGGTGCGTTGTGCGCGGAGGGCAGCTCGAATCTTGTTTGGATTCGGGAAGACAAGGACCGCGGTCATCAGACACGCGAGACTCATTGCCCAGAACGCAGCTCGGAAGGGAGTTGTCGACATGACGGTGCCAGGTGCGATCCTGCTCTCCTTCCTGTTAGAGCAATGTCTAAATAGATCACGCCAGTGTTCTCACGCAGAAACTGGACGGAATTTAGGACATCTCTGCGAGGCAGAATTGTCTATTGAAACTTGTGACGTCGTTGACACTGAATTCAAACAATCTGGTTACAGGCGGTGTTCAAGTCGCTTGCGAATGTTTGTGCCAGTGTCAGGCTGTGTCAGTGTTTATCGACGGCAGGAAGGCGGATCTTCCGCTAATTCAGCAATTTCCACGGTGCGCCAGCGGTTTCGTTCGCGGAGAAAATTGGCGTCTTTGTGTAACTGAAAAAACAAGAAGACGCGGCAAGGTCCCCTCAAAGCTCCCAGCTTCTCCTTGCCGCGTCTCTTGTTTTATTTCGAAGAAATCTCTTACTCGAAGTGAGAAATATCACGGGCCCGACTTCGGAGATCTTCCAAAAACTACGTCGCCGATCTGGAGAGTCAAGTAGAAAAAAGAAGCTGCGTAGAAATGGTGAATTCGGTAAACAAGGGTTCGTTTTAAAGAGCGGCTTTCGGAATAGAGTCCGATTGAGTATCCGGCTTGTTCGCGGAGCCCGCTGTTTTCAGAGAACAGCTTCCTCTGAAAAACTGCTTGTTGAATCTCTTTGCGTGAAGGATTCTCGTTTAAAACGGTGCACGCCTGAGGCAGTTAATGTGAAAAACTCCGCTTCATTTGAAACGGAGTTTTTGAAAACCGACGACCTGAAAGAGAATTGCAAACGCCAACTGACAGGCCTGCCAACTTTTGCAAGCAGGCCAGTGAACTCGAAGAGGTGTTTGTGCTTCCTTCAGTGCAATGCATTGTCCCGGATGGAGTTGCGTTGCTTCTACCGGATTTGATCGGTCGAGACGTTTGCCCTGCGGTCAGCTGTGAGACCGAATCGGCTTAGAAGACGTCAAGTGTATAATGGTGTCCCCAGTGGTATGGCTTCTTTTCTGGATAGAAGTTGTACCAGTCCTTGTTGTACACCGGGATCTGTCGCTGTTGCGGATACCGGTAGTACAAGTGGTCGTAGCTCTGGTTCTGTGCCTGAAAGTTGTGTGGATAATACACATACGGGTAGTAGTAGAACCGCTGCCAGTTGGTTGGCTGGCCTGGCGGTGCCGCCTCGACATTGGAGGTTCCGACAACGGAAAGAGCCATGATGGCAGCCGCAAACAGACCGGCGGTCACGGTACGCCTGATCATAGATAGCACTCCTTTGCCTCAACGTATGCAATTGTCACGAAATCTCATCGTGATGTGGACATAGACACTGTTAGGGAAGATCGGCTAAAAGCGTCTTGCACAACAGGTAATTTCGGGAGATTCGATGCAACCGTTACGATTCCAGTCCCGCCATGAACTGGCTTCCCTCATGAACCTCTGTCGATCTGTTTGTTTCCTGACGATGTCTCTTTTTTCGCTGATCCGTCAGGGAGAGGGGTTCCGCTGCGCCGCGGTGCCTGCGTTCCTGGTTTTGATTCACTTGCTGCTTGCTGAGTCGAGTTTTGCTCAGGGAGTGATCGTTCAGGAGATTTCGGCAGACGATATTCGTCCGCACATCATGTTCCTTGCCGCGGATGAGCAGCTCGGGCGTCGTAATGCCGGCAAGCAACGGGCGAGAGACTATATTGTCTCTCAGTTTGCCGAGGTGGGATTGAGTCCCCTGTTTGATGGCGATTGGCGGCAATCGGTCCCGATTCGAGTCTCCACAGGTCGGGGAGAAGAAGGACAAGAAGGCCAGAATCTGGGCGGTTTCATTGAGGGAACCGATCCGGTACTGAAGGACGAATGGATCGTGATCAACGCGCATTACGATCATTTGGGCGTTCAATGGGGCCGGATTTATCCCGGAGCTGATGACAACGCGTCAGGCGTTTCAATGCTGATTGAGGTCGCCAGAAAGTTGAAACAGGCCCCGTTGAAACGGAGTGTTGCTTTCGTGGCTTTTGACTTTGAAGAATCGCTCTTATGGGGATCGCGATGGTTCGTCGGCCATACGCCAATGCCGTTGGATCAGATCAAGCTCAGCATCACTGCAGATATGATTGGTCGTTCACTGGGAGGGCTGGGGATTCCAACGGTCTTCCTTCTCGGAGCCGAACATTCCGAGATCGTCAGAGATGCAATCTCTGGTGTCCGCGTTCCAACGGGATTGGAAATTGCTCAACTGGGAACGGACATGATTGGAACCCGAAGTGATTACGGGCCATTTCGTGACCAGCAGATTCCTTTCCTGTTTTTCTCGACCGGAGAGCATCCAGACTATCACACGCCATATGACAAGCCGGAACGAATCGAGTACGACAAGGCAGCCAGAATTTGTACGGTGATTCAACGACTGGTTTCTGAAATCGGCAATGGGGAAAACTCACCGGTCTGGGAGCGTGCAGTCTATCAGAAACTTGAAGAGGCAATCGCCGTTCATCGCGTAACAGAACACCTCGTCGAAGCGGATCGAGTCGGGGACGTGGAGCTTTCTGGGATGCAACGGTTCTTTGTGACTCAGGTGAAAAACAAGACTGGCTATATGATCCGTGCAGGCCGAGTGTCAGACGAAGAGCGAAAATGGGTCTCTCGCATGGCACTGATGCTCATTGCGACGGTGTTCTGATTTCGGCTATCAGAAGTCGAGACCGGTTCAGTTGCTCCTGATGTTGACGATGCCACTAAATGAGATGCTGTTTAGCTGGCTTTTTGTTAATAGTTTGAACTGAAATTTCTTAAGATTGATGGTGAAGCGACGCTTTGGTGTTTCGAGTCCGTCAGACTTCTGATAGCCAAGTTGTCAGGCATTTTCCTGCATTTTTCGCAGAGCGATGTCAGTGCTACGTCATCGGAATCCAGCGCCGAATCAGGATCGCTGGGCCGACAAGTGCCAGTGTTGCGATGGCGAAGTTAATGCCGTCGTCTCCTCTGTAGTAGTAAATGACCATGGCGTTAATGCTAATGAGCGACAGAAGCATTACGCCAACTGCTGCCTGAACCAGTCCTGGGGACGGGTTGAACATCGCGGCAACGGCGCGACGGTTGATCGTTGCTGCAATGACCGCCAGAAGAACAAAGATGGATTCCGGAGGGTTAACGAGTCCGGATGGAACAAGGATGCCCCAGTTCGGAAGCATGTTTGAAAACCACAGCCCCAGAAGGATGAGACCTGCATTCATCACCAGCAATCCGGGAAGTAATGCGGCCCCAGTCGTCTGTTTTGCTTCTTTTCTAGCAAAAAGTGTGACCCCGGTGATGTAAACACACATGGCGATTGCGTACCAGAGTTGCGGCCACCGGAAGAGGTCGGCGAACGATTCGGCGGCACAGCTTGCCCCCAGTAGAATGTTGAATAAGCGACACATTCCCATGGAAATTGGAGCGAGAAATGTCTTCTTCAAGATTCCATCGTAGAGAAAAATTGCGACGGCAGTGAAACAGGCAATGATCAAGCTGAATTGATTGACCATTGCTGCTGCGGCCAGTCCGATGATCATCAGGATCGACCCGAAGAGGACGGCATTTCGAATGGAAACGGCACCGGATGGAATTGGTCTGTTGGGACGTTCTTGTCGGTCTATGTTCCGATCAAAGATGTCGTTGAAAACCATTCCGGAAAGATAGAGACCGGCTGATGCCAGCAGGGTCAGAATGAATTCCTGGGGAGGCTCCCATGTCGATCGAACCAGTAAATAACTTGCCGCAATATCTGCAAGTGCGGTGAAGATTGTCGGAATCCTGCACAGCCGTAAGTAAGGAATCAGGGATGTTGCCATTTGGTTCACTTATGAGGACCGGGTTGGTCGCTTACCGGGAAATGCGGATTCAACACGAAGGATCAGCACTGGTCGTTGTGTAGCTGAATTCTTTTGGAAACCGAATCTTGAAAGTTAGCAACGCAGAAGCAACTTTTGTTTCTGACTTTGCTGGGCGGGACAGAACAATCACCATGTTTTGTTCAACGTATTGAACTTGAGACAGTTCTTGTGAATTGTCTTTCCTGATCGCCTGCGTTGATTCTGCATCCACGAGGCGAAACATGAATCCAGGGAACGGATACATGGTAAGTCGGGACGTCTTTGTTTCCACTGATTGAAGAAAGAACAGTCGGAATTTCGGGAAGAGTACCGCCTGACAAGGAAGAGCACGCGGTCTAGGCCGGTTTGGTCTATTATGTGGCTGCGTTGCAGCCTTTCATTAGAGAAACGGCTCAATCACGGAGAGGCAGAGACCTCACATCGATTGAAGATTGACTCAAGATCGCTCTTTCTGGAATCGCTTCAGAGAAGTCGCGATGTTTCTCTGTTTCATGTCAAAAGGATTTGACCAAACGAAAAACGCCGGACTCAGTTAAGAGTCCGGCGTCGAAGTTTTCGATTCACGAAGCTGAGTATCGGAGAACGTCAACTCAGCTTCAGTGTGATTCGATCATTTCAGATTAGTTGCAAGCAGCTGGAGCACCGCAAGTTGGGGCACAAGCTGGAGCACAAGCTGGTGCACAGACGTCAGCTGTATCACAGCAGTGTGAGTGACGTGAGTGCAGTTTGTGCTTCAGGCCTTTGAACCAGCCAGCGAGACGGTGACGTGCTTTGCAGCAGCTAACTGGAGCACAGCAGTCGCTTGGAGCAGCGGCTGGAGCACAGCAGTTTGGAGCAACGGCTGGAGCACAGCAGTCTGGAGCAACAGCAGCTGGAGCAGCGGCTGGAGCACAGCAGTCTGGAGCAACAGCTGGAGCACAGCAGTCTGGAGCAACAGCAGCTGGAGCAGCAGCTGGAGCACAGCAGTCTGGAGCAACAGCTGGAGCACAGCAGCTTGGAGCTGGTGCACAGCAGGTGGCAGCTGTCTTGTGGTGGTGCAGGCGGCTGAACAGACCAGCGTTTGCAACGTTAACAGTAGCAGCAATCAGAAGAGCAGCACAGAGTGTAGTCAATTTCATCTTGAAATCTCCTCGACAATTTCCCGGGGGTTGAATATGTGAGCTTCGTTTGGCGTTTGCTTTCGCGGGGTAAAACGCTTTCGAAGCTCTCCAGTCACCACGAATGTTTGGGTCCACCTGCCCAATGAATTCGGCGTTCTGCGAATTCCAGTCGAGTCTCTGTCATTCATTTTGCCCTCGCTCGAACCATTCGGTTCTGCTTGTTCCGTCTGTAGCGATCGTATTAGCTGTAGCACCCCCAGAAATGTCGAAATTGGCTCAATCACACCGCCAAACGCAAGACGTATGGCTGAATTTGAATGCGATGATGCGTTTACAGCCGGCGATTTCGCGTGATTTGCACACGTTTTTGAGCCGATTCTTGATCGTTTTTCTTGCACCGTACAGCGATTTGCGAGTGTCTCACAGTGGTGCTGAGAAATCTTTTTGCAGCTTGCCAAAGTTCACAGTCATGCTTGTTGATTGGCGACATCATTGTGATTGTTGATGTGTTGTTTGCCTCGTCCGAGTCTGTTCGCCGGATGGAAACGCGGCACTGTTCAAAGCGACGCGCGGCGCAGCTTCGGTCTGCCGGGGCCGGCTGGAAACAGGAGCGAATGAATGCCACCCAGAGTTCAAGCGAGCGGTCAGCACGGAGCGAAGTCGCCGGCGCCAGGATAGCGGGGACGCCGGAGTGGAGAGTTTCCCGGAATGAGGGGAAGTTCCCACCGCAGCCGTGATGCCAGCCGTGATGCCGCGTAGTGGAAGCTGAGCGATGCTGGGGACTCAATGCAAAAAGCCCCAAGGATTGCTC
This sequence comes from Planctomicrobium piriforme, assembly GCA_040393865.1. GTDB lineage: Bacteria > Planctomycetota > Planctomycetia > Planctomycetales > Planctomycetaceae > Planctomicrobium > Planctomicrobium piriforme_A. The sequence continues at coordinate 19,664 of JBEBTF010000001.1, forward strand.
CTCAGGGCGATTTGGTTCGATCTCTGCTACGTTGCCAACTGTTGTCTCCGCCTGATTCCGCGGCCGAAGACGCCACCGCATTTTAGAACTGCTCTAAAAATGCGGGGCAGGTGGGGACAGCTGTGGCATTCAGCCAGCCTTGGCCTGGTCGAGTGACTGTTGCTGGTTGAGCTTGTTGTACAGCGTTTTCAATGCGATTCCGAGTTCGTCGGCCGTTTTGGGTTTATCGCCTTTGAACTTGTCCATTGTCTGATTGATCACTTCCATCTCGATTTCCCGGAGAGTCATCGGGAAGGAGAAGTTGGAAATATCAAATGGGCGATTGTTAGACGCCTGACGGCGAGTCACGCTGGTTGGAAGATCCTCAGGCTGGATGGTATTTCCACCTGACAGGATCACAGCGTGTTCGATTGCGTTCGCAAGTTCACGGACATTCCCTGACCACTCATGGGCTCGCAGGGCCTCGATTGCTTCAGGAGAAAGGAAGTTTTCAGGGACGTCCTTTCGCTTGAGATGTCGGCTGGCCAGGAATCGAGCGATGGCTGGAATGTCGTCTTTTCGTTCCCGCAGCGGTGGCAGACGAATCTCGAATGTATTCACCCGGAAGAATAAATCTTCGCGGAATCCACCTTCGGCAACCATGTCTTCCAGATTGCGGTTGGTCGCACAGACGACCCGAACATCGACGGTGAATGCGTCGTTTTCACCGACTCGACGGACCTCCCCGGATTCGAGGAACCGGAGCAGTTTTACCTGCATGGTTTTGTCGAGTTCGCCCAACTCGTCGAGGAACAACGTCCCTCCGTTGGCGACTTCGATAAGGCCTTTTCGTGGGGTGTCTGCCCCTGTGAAGGCGCCTTTTTTGTGGCCGAAGAGTTCGCTTTCCACGAGATTGTCAGGAAGTGCTCCGCAGTTCACTGCAACAAACGGCATTTTGGCGCGGTTGCTGTGCTCGTGAATGCTTCTGGCGACGACCTCTTTTCCGGTTCCGGTTTCGCCCAGAATCAGGACGCTGGAATCGGTTGGAGCGATACGTTCAACGAGTTTCTTTACACGGGCCATTGCCGGACTTTCGCCGACGAGATCCGTTTTCCCGCGAACAGTCTGCAACTCGCTTTCAAGAGCGGCAGCACGATTCACCAGGGTTCGCTTTTCAGCAACTCGTTTCAGGACACTGTCAATCTCGACGATCTTGTACGGTTTGCGAAGGAAGTCATACGCCCCCATGCGAATCGCACGAATAGCGTCATCGAATCCCCCGTGACCGGTACTGATGATGATGTCGGTATCGACGCCTGATTTTTTCAGGTGTTCGATTACGGCCCAACCATCAACTTCCGGCATCCGCAAGTCGACAATGGCCGCGTCAAATGCGTTGTTTGACAACGCTTCCAATGCTGCCTTACCTCCGTCGACGATCGTGACATCATGTCCGATCCGCTGAAGCTCTTTTCCCATAACCATGCGAATGGGAGCTTCATCATCGACGAAAAGCAGCCGTAAACGACGAGCGCCCATGACGCCCGCGTCGTCCATCCTTGACGACATATTTACGATCCTATGGTTGAGAGACGATCCCGAATGGGGCGCCTGGATCTGGGTGGGTGGTGATTGCGTGAGGAGAGATACCAGAAAGCAAAAAGTGTGTAAATTCGAGTCTTCGCAAATGAGCAATTTTCTTCTCTAAAACATTATTTTACAGTTTCTTACGTCATCTCCTCTTGTGTTAAAACCGGTTGTTTGATCTTCGTCTGGACCCCCCTCAATGTCGCTCCCGATTCGGCTGTTAGTCAGTGTCAGAAATACAGTTGAGGCAGAAATTGCCGCTTCAAACGGGGGAGACGTGGTTGATTTTAAGGAGCCAAATCGGGGTTCTCTGGGGATGGTTCAGCCGGAAATTCTCGACGAGGCAATTCCCCTGATTTTGCAAAATCAGGCAAGACCGATCATCAGTGTTGCCTGTGGAGAGGTTGTGGACTGGTCTGTTCCGGGCCATTTTCAGCTTTCTGGACCCGACTATCTCAAAATTGGGCTCAGCGGCTTGCGCGGCGTTGAAAACTGGATAGACAGGTGGCTTTCTTGCCGCGAATGGCTTTCGCGATGGATAACGAAGGCTGATGGGCAGGCAGCAGGTTGGGTCGCGGTGGTCTATGCAGATGAGGAGCTTGCCCAGGCCCCGCCAGCAGAAGCAATTGTTGCGGCGGCTGGGAAAACCGGATGTGCAGGCGTTTTGGTTGATACCGCTACCAAGCAGGGGGGCGGGGTGTTTGATTATCTGACTCAGGAGAAGATTGAGTACTACCGGGACTTAACGCGTCGGCAAGGGATGTTTTTCGCATTGGCTGGAAAGCTGTCGCTCAACGACATCCCTCGACTTCGACAGGTGCGCAGCGATTTCGTGGCGATCCGATCCGCAGCGTGCCGTGACGGGAATCGGCGCGGTGAGATCTGCGGCCGGACACTCGCTGGTTTTCGCGAGCAGCTTTTTTCTGGAGAGTAAAGAGTCGACCGACCGTATCGATTCAAGCCGTCAGCAAGTTGCTGTCCCGGAAAAATAAAAGAGGCCTTGAGCGTTTCCACTCAAGGCCTCTTCTTTTAATAACGCATAGCTTCAGTCAAAGCTGGCGTGCGACATCATTCTTAGTAGAGGTCGCCGTCGTGGCTATGACCGCCGGCCTTCTTTTCTTTGGCTGGCTTTTCTGCGATCAGAGCATCGCTTGTCAGCAACAGAGTTGCGACGCTAGCGCTGTTCTGCAAAGCGGTACGAGTCACCTTCACTGGATCGATGACACCGGCTTTCACCATGTCTTCGTAAGTGTCGGTTGCGGCGTTGTAACCTTCGTTCCCCTTCTTTTCGGAGACCTTCTCGGCAATAACAGCACCGTCAACGCCGGCGTTGTTTGCGATCTGGGTCAATGGGGCACGGCAGGCGCGACGGATGATGTTGTAACCAACTTCTTCGTCGTGAGTCAGTTTGCCTGGCTCAACGGAAGTTGAAGCACGGAGGAGAGCAACTCCCCCCCCTGGAAGAATGCCTTCTTCAACTGCAGCGCGGGTGGCGTGCAGAGCGTCTTCAACGCGGGCTTTCTTCTCTTTCATTTCAGATTCGGTTGCAGCACCGACGTTGACCTGAGCCACACCGCCGGAGAGCTTTGCAACGCGTTCTTCGAGCTTTTCGCGATCGTAATCGCTTGAGCTGTTTGCAGCTTCACGCTTGATCTGCTCGATACGAGCTTTGATGTCAGCGGTCTTGCCAGCACCTTCGATCAGAGTGGTGTTGTCCTTGTCGACAACAACTTTCTTCACGCGACCGAGGTCGGAGAGCTGGAGGTTTTCCAGTTTAACTCCGAGGTCTTCGAAGACAGCCTGTCCGCCGCACATGATGGCAATGTCTTGCAGCATGGCTTTACGACGATCGCCGTAGCCAGGAGCCTTAACAGCTGCGATCTTGAAAGTGCCGCGGAGCTTGTTGATCACGAGAGTCGCGAGGGCTTCACCTTCGACGTCTTCAGCGATGATCAGCAGTGGCTTACCAGCGTTGACGACCTTTTCCAGAACTGGAACGAGGTCTTTAATGTTGCTGATCTTCTTTTCGTGGATCAGAACGTAAGCATCTTCGAGCAGAACTTCCATCGACTGGGAGTCTGTGACGAAGTATGGAGAAAGGTAGCCGCGATCGAACTGCATCCCTTCGACGACTTCGAAGTCAGTCTGCAGGCTCTTGCCTTCTTCGACGGTGATCACGCCGTCTTTACCAACAGCGTCCATTGCGTCAGCAAGGATCTTGCCGATGGTTTCGTCGCCGTTAGCGGCAACTGTTCCGACCTGAGCGATTGCTTTCTTGTCACGACATGGGATCGCCATGCCCTTCAGCTTCTCGGTGATGTCGGCGACGGCTTTGTCGATTCCGCGCTTCATTTCGAGTGGGCTGACACCAGCAACGACGGCTTTCAGACCTTCGTTGTAGATCGCTTCAGCCATAATTGTGGCTGTTGTGGTTCCGTCCCCGGCAACGTCGCTTGTTTTGCTGGCAACTTCGCGAACCATGCGGGCGCCCATGTCTTCGAACTTGTCAGACAGTTCGATTTCGCGAGCGACAGAAACACCGTCTTTGGTCACGGTTGGGGAACCAAAGCTCTTTTCGATAATAACGTTACGGCCTTTTGGGCCGAGAGTGACGCGAACAGCTTTGGCAAGCTTGCTCACTCCGCGTCGCATGGCTTCTTGTGCTTCCTGATCGAAAGCAATCATCTTGGCCATTAGAGAACTCCTGATGCAGTTATCAGATTGTGTTTGATGGAATTTCGTGTTGAGTCGCGATGCCCTGGGGGTCATCTGAACGAACTGGGGACCAATTCATTCAGGCCGGTGGCAATCCATTCTCTGAAGCATTAGTAGGTGCAGAGAATGTCGCGTTCGCTGAGGAGCAAATACTCTTCGTCGCCGACTTTAATCTCGTCGCCAGCGTAGGAAACGAAGATCACGCGATCTCCTTCCTTCACAGTGAGAGGGATCTTGCTGCCATCCTGTTTGGTGTGACCGTCTCCGATTGCGATCACTTCACCACGTTGCGGCCGGTCTTTGGCTGAGTCCGGCAGGACGATTCCGCCAGCAGTTGTGGATTCCGCAGCTTGACGCTTCAAGACAACCTTGTCCCCGAGCGGAACAATCTTCGAACCGCCTTTGGCCTTTTTCGCCATGAATGACTACTCCTCAACCCCAATTATTTTTTGACTGCTCCGCCCGATCTTCGTGTCACGCGATATTCATGCCATCGGGTCTGCTTGGTCGCAGAGGTGACGTTGGACGGAGAACGAATGCGAAGACCTACTCTAACAAACGCCGTGCCAGATTTCTCCTGTGTCCTAAGTGGCAATTGCCATTTGTTTTGTGAAGATGGGAAGTCTTAACGATAAGGACTTTTTGGCCGATCGCAGGTCTTTCTGTCAATCTGGCCGGTCAAACTGGCAGATGAGAGTGTGGACGGACGCCACTGCCAGAAGGCACAGCATTCACTCGTTTGTTGCTGTTTTTGATACCCTGCCTGCTGGCCGATTGCGAGTTTGTCTGCCGGATGATTGGGGAGGCAGGGACCTGCACGGGGACTTACAGCGTGAGCGTCGTTTGGTCAGTGCCGAGTGTCGTGTTGGGAAAGATTGCCTGCATTGCAGGAATGTCGACGGGATCAATCTCACGGGATGTCGCGTCGACATGTACCACCAGGAGTCTGCCAATGTTGGCAGACTTGGCAAATTCGGCGACCTGGCTCGCGTAGCTGTGGCCGGTCATGGCGGCGATATCAGCCTGCGAGTCCGGGAAGTTGCATTCGTGGATCAGCAGGTCAGAGTTGTTCGCAAAATCGGCATACGAACCGTCGACTCGCGTGTCTGTGATGTAGGCAAGTGACTTCCGGTGTCCGCCTTTAGCCTGTGAGCTTTGTCTTTGAGGAGCGGTGTTGTCGACATCGAGTCTGAAAGCAATTGATCCGCCGGGATGGCTATGGAGTGGTTGCCAGTGCAATGTGCAATCTGTTGCGACTGTCATTTCGCCCGACTGGTTGAGCGTTTTGTATTCAAAAGGGATTTCAGTCGGAAAAACCGGTGAAGCGAAGAGGTGGTGTCGAACCGAATTCAGAGTGGGTTCGTATCCATGAATAGTGATCTTTTTGACCTGATTTCGCAGTAGCGGAATCAGGAGGTATGGCAGCCCCACGATGTGATCGAGATGGGCGTGCGTCAAAAAGATGTTGAGCTCTGGGGTCGCGATGTGGTCGGCGATGCGATAAAGACCAGACCCGCCGTCGAAGATCAGCCCAATCTCGGGAAGCATGATGCAGGCGGTCTGCCGGCGATCATTGGCGAAGTAGCCTCCGGTTCCCAGTAGCTCGACACGCATGGCGGCTCCGTCTGGTGTTCATGCCATGCCACGGACGCCTATGAATTCACCTTTGCGTCGTGAGCCAGAATGCCTTTCACGAGGGTTCGCAGTTTTGGCTCGGCGTGATTGGCGATCTCGATGATTTCACTGACGACTGCAGGCTTCAGGGAGTCGGCAAGGCACAGATCCGTGACAATGGAAAGTCCGACGGTCCGTAAGCCAGCGTGAACAGCGACGATAACTTCCGGAATCGTGGACATTCCCACGATATCAGCGCCGATCTGTCGCAGGAATCGGTATTCTGCGCGAGTTTCCAGATTTGGCCCGGCGACGGCGACCATGACGCCGCGGTGGGCGACAAAATTCTCGCGGCGCGCGATTTCGAGGGCAACATTGCCGAGATCCCGGTCATATGGGGCGCACATGTCCGGGAAACGAGGGCCGAGATTGTCGTCGTTGATGCCAATAAGCGGGTTGTCGCCCATCAGGTTGATGTGATCGTCGATGACGACGATGTCTCCACACGCATAGTTTGGGTTCATTCCACCCGATGCGTTGGAGACAATCATTAACTTGGCTCCCAGTGCCTTAAAGACACGCACCGGAAGTGTAATGTCCTTGAGGGAGTACCCCTCGTACATGTGAAACCGGCCTTCCATTGCCACAACAGGAACACCATCCAGGGTTCCGCAAACAAGGCGTCCCCGATGGCTGGTGGCTGTTGATTTCAGGAAGTTCGGAATCGATTCGTAATCGAATTCGGCTTCGATCTTGATTTCGCTGGTGAATCCGCCAAGGCCAGTGCCCAGAATAATTCCGGCGTGTGGGATTTTGTCCCATTTTGCACGGATGGCCTGGACTGCCTGAGAGATTTTTTCTGCAAGATCGAGCATTGGAATCTCAAATTACGAGTTGAAAACAGGGAGCCGCAGCGAGTTACGCAGCTGGCTTGGCGCATCGCTTACAGCGAACCCGTTTCCCTTTTTTCCCGATCATTCCGTTGCACTTTGTGCAGCGTTTGGTTCGTCGGGCAATCTTCGCCTTGGTACGTGGACGGTAAACCATTGTTCTAACTCCTGACCCTCTCGTGAGTTACTGGTAACCCACCGGGGCGATCATGATTTTGGAGTCGAACAAGTTATCCGGTCTACGGTTACGATTCAACTCCAGAGCCCCAATTCTACTTTGAATGACTGTTTTACTCTTTTATTCAAACCGTCTTTGCAGGCGGCTTCGAGTTTTGCGATAGTTCTTGTACAGAATGACTTAAGTTTCCTGAGAATTGTTTTGAATGGTTCAATCCAGGCCTGCATCCCGTACGAGGGACGCGGCATTTTCTGACGTGATGCATTGGTCACGGTTGAAGTGTTTTTGGGTTAACTGTCATTCTGCAGGGGCTTGATTACTGGAAGCTGGGGGAGCTGCCTGTTCTGGCAGGTTCGGCGTGATTGAGATGCTGGTTTGGGCGTGAGCGTGCTGTGCACTGTCGAATTTGTGTCGGATAACTTCGTTGCGGAGTAGCTGGGGATGAGTTCCGGAAGCCAGTTTCAGTCAGAACCGAATTCATTGGATTCCAGTGTCTCCTCGTTGGGTTCTCGCGCTGTGGGAGTACAGCTTGGGGAATTCACCCTGCTGAGGCGGCTTGGGAAGGGGGGCATGGCAGAGGTTTGGCTGGCAGAGCAGACAAGCCTGAAACGCAACGTTGCCCTGAAGCTGCTGCGTTCAGATCTCATGGAAGATGAAAGCTATGTGAAGCGTTTTCAGGCCGAGGCCAAGGCGGCAGCCGGTTTGAATCATTCAAATATTGTGCAGGTGTACGCGGTTGGCTACGAGCGGGGGCAGCACTTTATTGTTCAGGAATACGTGCATGGTCAGACCTTAAAGGCCTTGTTGCAGAAACGAGGCCCGCTCGATCTCAATCTGGCTCTGATGATTATGCGTCAGGTTGCTGCGGCCCTGCAGGCTGCTGGCGAGCGAGGGATTGTTCACAGGGACATCAAACCTGAAAATATCATGCTCACCAGAAAGGGCGAGGTGAAGGTTGCCGACTTTGGGCTGGCTCAGTTGCAGGGAGGGGAACGGCTTCATCTGACTCAGGAAGGGGTCACGATGGGAACGCCGCTCTACATGAGTCCAGAACAGGTCAGTGGCCAGCCTGTCGATCAGCGTAGTGATATCTATTCGTTCGGGGTAACGTGCTATCACATGCTGGCGGGGGTTCCTCCGTTTCAAGGAGAGAATGCTGTCAGCATTGCTGTGAAGCATCTCCACGAACAGCCAAATCCAATTGGAGAAGTGCGACCTGACTTACCGGCGGCGGTCTGTCAGATGATTGATCGAATGATTGCCAAGCAACCTGCCGATCGGTATCGCGATGCGGCGGCAATTGTGAATGATGTTCGCAAGCTGGCAAAAGCACTCAAGACAGGTGAATCGATTGATGACCTGATTGGGGATGGAACCCGTCCTGCCTCGGCATTCCCTGTGAGCCGACCGGTTCCGGTTCTTATTTCGATGTGTGTTGCAGTTCTTTTGTTGAGTGCTGTCGCTGGCTGGCTGGCACGTCCAAAGGTTCCTGAAACCAGTGAAAATCCTCTCGGGGATGTTCCTTCATTTAACACGGCCCGAGAACAGTACATCTATGCAATGTTCGCCAGTGATGATGAAGATGCATTCAAGGCGGTGATTGCGAGATTCGAAGATCCTAATGACAAAATCTGGCGGCGGCGTGCTCAAGAGCAGTTGGCGCTGCTGTATCTGAAAGATCGCCGTCGTGAGATGGAGGCTCGGGAACAGTTGCAGGTTCTGCGGAATAAAGTCGATCCTGGTGATCCAGAGCTGATTGCTGAAGCAAGAATCGGCGAGGCCTATCTCGATGCCGTTCACAACAATGTGGATATGGCAAGGCGGAAGCTGCAGTCTGGGACCGATGATTTTGATCAATTGCTCACTGGAAGCTGGAAGCAGCTTGCTCAGGAAGTGCGGCAACTGACAGCAGTTCCTCCGGCCCAGCCTCGTGGCACTCGCGATATGCCATAGGCCGGTTTAATTTCTCCTGCCCCTAAGAGTGCCGTTTTGATAAGAAAAAGGCTGCGAATCTCCGGATGTGGGGGCTTGGCTTAGAATTCTCCCAGGAGATTTCCGTCGTTGTGTAGACCCAGGTTCTGCCAGGTTGTCAGGCTGATATTATCACCGATGAATCGAGCCGCACCGTCGCCGAGCAGAACTTGAACTCCGCCAGTGTGCATGCTGCGTGCACTGAAAATCATTCTGCGATTGTTAAAAGCTGTATATCGTCCAAAGCAGGCCGGCTGGCTGTTTGCATCGCAACATGACACACGTGTGTCATCCGGAACCGATGTGTTCGGGGAATAATCAACGTGGATAAATGGTCCTTCAGGGTAATGCATAATTCCACGCATGTCGTTTGCATTTGGCCCCCCTTTTCTCAGTTCGCCGATGAGAATGGTGTTACTCATTCCGTCTGTGAAATCTTGGGATGCGACGCGGGAGTTGCATTCAAAGGGCCCAACCTTCGCACGGATAGTCGGGTTTGGTGACCACGGGGGGCTGGTGGTGTTGTCGAAGTTAAGTAATGGACCGATTCCATTGTTCGCTCCATAATTCCCGCGAGCGTATGTGCCGAATGCGAGGACATTGTTTGTGACGTCTGATGGGCAGGTCAGCGATGTCACTGAGGTGCTGGTGACGATGAAGTTTGGGCTGCTGGTCGAAGTGCTACCGAAGTTCAGGTTCAGATTTGCTTTGTTGTATAACACCGCCTGATCAATATACGGAAAGAGTTGGAGAATCCAGGTCGATTGGTTGTGGGTAGTTGGAGGTGCCTGCACATACCCCGGCGGAAAGACTCGGTGCGTGTCCATGTAGTTATGCAGGGCCACTCCCAGTTGCTTCAAATTATTCTTGCATTGGCTGCGTCGAGCCGCTTCGCGTGCCTGCTGTACTGCGGGCAGCAGCAAGGCAATCAAGATCGCGATGATGGCAATGACGACCAGCAATTCAATGAGGGTGAAGCCGCTCCCTCTTGCTTCGCTTTTGGCACTATTTCTGAGAAGCCAGGTTCTTTGATTCATGACGCATCCTTCTGTTTGGAAATGGATTGCGAAAATGTCGAATCGGCGAGCGATAGAGATGCTGAATTAAATAATTCAAGGCGCCATCAGAAGGCTGCCCCCGATATGAGCAAGATTCTTCTTCGAGACTTAATTGAATCGATGCTTGTTGATGTGTTTCTTTTGTGACTGTATCAACAGCGTTGGAGCTTTGAAAGGAAATTCCTCGAATTTAGCTGAATCTGTAACTGTGCTGCGTAGGGCGTGAAGGGAAGGCCTTTGACGCATTAACTCGTTGTAACGTTGTGTCTAACGTTCGTGATGGGTCTGAAGCGACGTTCCGTTTTGGAAGAATTGTGGAGCTTAGGAGAATGTAAATAAGCCGCTGCTACAGCGAGATGGTTTGCTCTTGTCAATACGACAGAATTTCAGGTTGGAGTTGTGGGGAGATAGGGGAGTTGTAAGGAATGTTAATTGCATTTTGGGTAATGATCGCTTGCAGATTATTGCATCTGAAGGCTCGGGGATATGAAGCGATTGCCTGATAGGATGTTGATCAGTGTTTACTTATGGCAACGCTCTTGCTCTGCATCTTCTCTTGTTTTTCGTTCGTCCCTGGATGCGTATGAGGTCTTGATGATGTCTTTAGATCTGCGTCGAAAGCACACTCAAGTGAGAGCCTTCCCCCGCTCTCACCGTCAGTCTCTGAAAATAACGGGGTTCACACTGATCGAGTTGCTGGTGGTCATTGCGATCATCGCGATCTTGATTGCGTTGCTGCTGCCCGCGGTGCAGCAGGCCCGGGAAGCGGCCCGGCGCAGTCAGTGCAAGAACAACCTCAAACAATTGGGGCTGGCCTTGCACAATTACCATGACGCCCACGGACTTTTTCCGCCGGGAAGTGTTGGGTACGTCTATACTGATGGAGGAAATGTGCCGGTCCGAGCAACCTCTTTTGGCCCGCTGGCGCTATTGCTTCCTTACATGGATCAGGGGACTATCTACAATCTCATTGACTTCACAAGAAATTTTTGCGATCCCGTTAACACACCCCAGATGAAGACCGTTTTGTCGACGTTGATTTGTCCGTCATACAGTGGACCACCAACCTCGAGTCAGGGGCAATGGTATCAGCTCTCGAGTCGCACACGTTTTGAAGCAGCGATCACGAACTATCTCGCTGTTATGGGATATAATACTTCTGGAGCAACTCAAACGGCTGCAACAGCGCCGCCGCAAAGCATGAGAGGAACGTTCTGGGCGAATAGCAATACTCGGATGCGTGACTTCATTGACGGAAGCTCAAACACCCTCGTCTACGGTGAATATCGTCCGACAATTCTCGTCGATGTAGGTTGGGGGACGTGGGATTACGACAGTCGATGGGCGCCATGGGCTGGTGGCATCATGATTGAGGGAAGTATTGGTGTTCGGGGAATGAGATACGGCCCGAACCAGATTATCCCTAAAGGGGCATATGCAGTTAATGATGCCACGTTGCTGCCGTTCAGCTCTGGCCATACCGGCGGGGTCCACATGTTGCGAGGAGACGGTGGTACCGTTTTCGTTAACAACAATATCGACATCGGTATCTGGCGTGGATTGTCGACCGTCGCCGCAAATGAAGTGATTGGCGAGTTCTAATCGAAAATCGGCCGAACTGGCTCCATTCAACGATGCGACTTCCTCGCGATGATTAAGCGGCTGCTTTGAGGAATCTGCTGAAGCATGGAGATGGTGTCGCTTGAGATGCCTCCATGTCGACATGCTCGATTGGGATGCGACGGACGCGGCGAATTCTTGTCGCGTCTGTCTTTATGAAATGCTTTTACAATAGCGATATGACTAGGCTGTCATTGATGAATTGATGACATTGCCTGTTTTGATGAGGAATTGATTGATGAAGTGTCATGCAATCTGGACCGGAATCAGTTCGATTTTATGTCTGTCTCTGCTGATTGTTTCCGGATGCAGTCGTGGACCAGAAGGGCCGGTGATTGTTCCAGTTAAGGGAGTCGTGATTTACAAAGGCAAACCACTGGAAGGTGGTCAGGTTTCTTTTATCCCAGATCGAAAGAAAGGGACCACCGGGCCGATGGCGATGGGGAACATCAATGAAAAAGGAGAATTTGTTCTACGAACAACGAATCCTGACGATGGGGCGATTGTTGGAGCTCATAAAGTCGTCATTAGCTATTACAAATCGACTCCATTTGATCCCAATAATCCAAGTCCGCCGTTAAAGGATATTTCGCTCATTCCTGCTGTCTACGCAGATGAAACCACAACGACACTGACTGCAGACGTCACTACGAACAAAGACAACAATGTCTTTACATTCGAGCTGAAATAGTCTGTTGGGGTCAGAACAGACGCAACGGTTGCATATGTTTTAACTCAGGTAGGGAAGTATTCCCGCGGGAAGAAAGATGCTGCACGGTGTCAGAGTTGGTCAACTCGATTTACGAGACGGTGCCACTCTCTGGCTCACCGTCCGTGTGCGAATCCACTGACAGATTGAGCCCGCGAAGTTTGCTTCTGAGCGTCATCCTGGCGATGCCGAGTTTTTTGCAGGCCTGTACCTGATTGCCATCAACATTCTGCATTACTTCCTCAAGGATAATGCGATCTACGATATCACTGACTTTGTGATAGATGTTGGGGACATCGTCCTTCAGGAGTTGCTGCACAAACGACCTGACGTTGAATTCGCCTTCAGGTTCGTCTGGGATGGCGGTGGATTTTGAGTTGACTCCCGTTGGTTCAGCTTTGACTTTACTGATTGCGTTTGGAAGACAGTCAATCGTGATGATGTCGCCTGTTGAACGCGCCATGGCAAAGCGGATCGCACTCTCCAGTTCGCGGACATTGCCTGGCCAGTGATATGCCTGGAGTACGTTCATCGTTTTCGGAGTGATCGTATGAACTGGACGATCAAGGCGGTGATTGAACTTCTTGATGAAGTATTTCACCAGAGCCGGGATATCTTCCAGACGTTCCCGGAGCGGCGGAACCTGTAGCAGGAACACGTTCAGGCGATAGTAAAGGTCCAGACGAAACGCCCCGGAGTTAATCAGCTTGGGGAGATCCTTGTTCGTTGCCGCGATAATTCGGACGTTCGTTTTGACGGTCTGTGTGCCCCCAAGTCGCTGGAAAGACTGGTCCTGCAATAACCGTAACGCCTTGGCTTGAGTCGCGAGGCTCATGTCGCCAATTTCGTCGAGGAAGATCGTTCCCTCATGGACTTGTTCAAACTTCCCGATGCGTCGTTGATCCGCCCCGGTGAATGCTCCGGCTTCATGCCCGAACAATTCGCTTTCAAGAAGTGTTTCAGGCAAGGCCGCACAATTGATTGCGAGAAATGGTTTCTGACTGCGCCGGCTATAGTGGTGGATGGCTCTGGCAACGAGTTCTTTTCCGGTCCCGCTTTCCCCCAGAATCAGCGCCGGGCCATCTTGAGGAGCGATTCGTCCAATGGTCTTATAGACCTCCTGCATCGGAGGTGACTGACCGATAATTCGATCTGTCTCTCGGTCAACATCGTCAGTGTCTTTATCGACAACGACCGGGACATGGCTGAGGTGGCTGACAGTGATGGCCTTTGTGACGACGGACTCTAACCTTAATACGTCGACAGGTTTGAGCAGGTATTCAAACGCACCGCGCCGCATGGCTTCAATGGCCGTCTCTGTGGATGCGTAGGCTGTTACGATGATGACCGGCAGTCGGGGATCGATCTTTGCGATACGGTCATAGGCATCGAGCCCTGACAGGTCCGGAAGTCGGACGTCAAGAATGACGACGTCTGGGTGGGCAGACGCGACCAGATGAATGCCTTCCTTTGCTGTCGGTGCGGAGATGACTTCCAGTGTGTCACTCTGCAAACATTCTTTGATCGAGAAAGCAATGTTGGGTTCATCATCGATGACAAGAAGTTTTGCTTTCACGTGGACATCTCTGCGTGAGGAGGGATCTGCGGTGTAAGTGGAGATTCGGAGACGCGTGGCAAGCGGATCTGAAAGGACGCGCCGCCTTCCGGGCGATTGAATGCGTCAACCGTTCCGCCGTGGTCATGGACGATTCGCTGGCTGATGGGAAGCCCAAGACCGGTGCCTGTTTCTTTGGTACTGACAAATGGTTCGAAGATACGTGGGTGCAGATCGGCTGAAATACCTGTGCCGCGGTCCAACACTTCAATCGTCACCCAGCGTTGTGAATCCCCTTTTGTAGAGCTGACGGATTCTCTCAGGGTCACTTCGATTTCTCCGCCATCAGCTTGTGCATCGAGACTGTTGATAAACAGGTTTAACAGGACCTGTCGTAGCCTTGTTGGATCTGCGCTCACTTCGATTTGATAGTCAGGTGGATGGAAGGTGAGCGTCACATCCTGCAATGATGCTCTGGCAGAGATGAGATCGAGAGCCTGCTTGATCACCGAGGAGACACTGACCGGTTTTCTCTCAAGAGGTTGAGGGCGAGCAAAATCAAGAATCTCCTGAATCAGGCCTTCCATGCGGCGAATCTCTTCGTCCATGACCTCAAGCTGGCGCGGTGTCATGCTGGGAGAATCTGGTCGCGAAAGAGCCTTCTGGACCAACATTTTCATAGGCATCAATGGGTTTCGCAGTTCATGAGCCAAGCCCGCTGCGAGTTGTCCGATTGCTGCAAGTTTCTGGTTTCTCAGACTCTCTTTCTCGCGTTGCTGCAGTCGCTCGACAATGACGGCGACCTGGCTTTCGACTTCCTTCAAACCGATCTCGAGTCCACCTAATCCACCGGTTGTTGAGACTCTGACCGGGCCGACGACCTCTTGCAGTTTGTCGGCAGTACCACGAACCGAAATATCCAGATTGAGAATCTTTCGGCGAAGTCCACGAGTGATTCCGATACCGGCGACCAGCCCTGCGAGCCCTCCACAGACTCCCAGAAGGAGGAACGCCTCGGTCATCTGTGTGGAGGTCTGCAGGTTTGCTAAATGTGCCCGATCTGCCGCGAGTTCATTTGTCTGGACATAGGCGCGAATGGGAAGGCGGACCTGTTCGTTAAGAATTTCATCAAGTTCCATCGCTGCTTTACGTTGCGATGCATCTGATTCGATATCGCGAACATTGGCCAGAACTTCAAAGAAATGGTGACAGCTTTTGTCGAGTTCGGTCCAGATTTCCTTCGCGCTGCGAGGATTTCCAATCTGGTTTTGAGACGTTTTGGCGTTGGCATATTCGCCAAGATTGTGAAGGTGTTCGTTCACCTGCGAATGTAGGAGCTCGATTTCATCGAGATAGTCATTATCCCGCTTCATAAGATACTGGCGCAGGCATTGCCTGACGTCGCTGACAACAAGCAGAAGCCGTTGCGCTTCGAGTGAATTATGAAATTCGTGATTCACCAAATCGGAGACGGACGCCTGATGCTGCTGAACATTCCAGGCCGCCAGACTTCCCAAACCAACCAGCAGCAGACTGATCAGCAGCATCGGGGCAAAAATATGCAACAGAAAACGACTATCCATGAACATTCCTGAGCGGGAATGTCCTTTGGTTTCGTGAAGATCTGTTTCAGGAACAGATGTGGATGGGGCTGCCTGCGACTCGCGCGTCTGCATCCCGTCTGCCTCCGTCGGAATGTTCAATGTCGTCTTAATGAACGGAGGGTGAAGTAACCCCGGTCATTAAGCGGGACGAGAATAGCAACCGCCTGTGAAGATGTGATCACAGACAATCGATATCAACGTTCTGTTCAATGTCCAAATTCTAGCCGTTGAATCAGAGAGTGTCTGGAGATTTTCGTGTCTACGTTTGTCGTTTTTCGATTTCCTCGATGATGCGTGGACGAAAATGCTTTGTCTAAGTGATTCTGGAGAAAACCATTGCAGGAAGCTTACAGGAAGATGACATCGTGGCGGAGGTGAAAAAAGAAATGGACAAGTGATTTGGTATGTTCTCTGCAACAAGCGAATCTCATCAGACTTGTTGCAACGCAAAACGACGAACCTGTCGTTTTTGTAATAGAACTTCCTGCCTCATGCTTTGTCAGACTCATAAGTCTGATCCCGCCTGTGGAGTCGATCAATGGTTGAGAGTCTTCTGAGTCACTGCTTCTTACTCGCAAGTGGAGGGGGCGACCCGGTCGCAACGGCAGGATTTCCTGTTCCTTCCGGACATCAGCTTTCTCTCTTCCAGGAGTTCGGGCACAACTTCATTCACAATCTTTTCAAGCCCTTGCTGCTGTTCTTCTATGCAGGCTTTCTAATTCCAATCCTGCGGGTGAAGTTCGAGTTTCCGAAGGTGCTCTATCAGTCGATTACAATTTATCTGCTCGTTGCTATCGGCTGGCACGGCGGGGAAGAACTGGCGAAGTTGAGCTCCGGGAGTTTGATGCAGGCTCTTGGATTTGTGTTGATCGGGATCGTGACCAATTTCACAATTGGCTTCGTTGCCTATCTGTTGCTGCGATCGCTCACGAAACTCCGTCGCGTCGATGCTGCAACCGTGGCAGGATATTATGGCTCCGATTCGGCTGGGACGTTTGTAACGTGCATCGGTGTGTTGACGGCATCGAAGATTGCGTTTGCTCCTTACATGCCCGTTATGTTGGCAGCGATGGAGATTCCTGGATGCCTGGTGGCATTGCTGATCGTGTCCCGATTACGCCAGAAAGGAATGGACACTTATGGCAACATGCCAGATGAATCAGGATATGTGCGTCGTGCAGCAAGCGGTCTCAAACTTGAAACTGTAAGGCAGACCGTCGTCGCCCGTGAACGAAATTTGACCTATGCCCGATCAAGCAAAACGACAGTCGCTGTCGGTTCAGGTTCCGGTCTCTCGGATGAAGAGATTGAGCATCATGCCGAAGCCGAACAGTTTGAGGATGACATGGCCCTTCAGGAGCCTGGTCACGATGCTCTGGTTCCTTCGAAGAGGGGCTTCAATGCAGAGCTGCTGCATGAAGTTTTCTTCAACCCTGGGATTTACTTGTTGTTCGCTGGGATCGTGATTGGTTTCATCAGTCAGTTGCAGGGAAGTGCAGTCACAAAGCCAGACGACCGCTTGTTTGTGGACCTGTTCCCACCGATTCTGTGTCTGTTCCTGCTGGAGATGGGAATGACCGCATCCAATAAGTTGAAAGACCTTGCTGTTGCAGGTTGGAAGTTCGTCGCCTTCGCACTGGTCGCACCGAATCTCTTTGCAACTCTTGGAATTTTGATTGCTCACGCATATTCCATGATTCTGAACCAGCCCTTTGAAATTGGAACGTATGCATTGTTCGCTGTGTTGTGTGGATCGGCGTCATACATCGCCTTACCTGCTGTTCAGCGAATGGCGATTCCGGAAGCAAGTCCAACACTTCCGCTCGCTGCGTCACTGGGATGTACATTCAGTTACAATGTTACGGTCGGAATTCCGGTTTATATTCTGATCGCTAAGCTTGTGGTGTCAGCTTATCCTGTCGCTGGCCCTCTCTTGCAGGCGAGGATGTAGAGTAAAATCGCTTACAGTCATTGAGGTTTTCAGGAGTTGCTTTTCGATGAGGAAAGCAACTCCTGCTTTTTTTTCGGAGAAGAGTCTTCAGGAATAGTCAGGCCGAAACGGTCTACGAACTGGACTGAGCACTCTGAGCAATGTCGTTACGAGCCCCTGTCGATTCTTGCATGATAAGTTGGTAAAGCATATTAGTGCTTACCGGTTTAATGAGATGGCAATTGAATCCGGCTTTGGCTGACAAGGAGCGGTCTGATTCTTGACCATATCCGGTGAGTGCCACCAGTTGAATGTGATCCAAGTCTGGATTGGAACGGACCATCTCTGCAAACTGATAGCCGTCGATATGAGGCATTCCGATGTCAGAGATGATGATGTCCGGTCGGAATTTTTGGGCGAGTTCCAAACCGGTCATGGCATTGTCTGCGGTATAGACTGTTTGTCCCAGTTTCTCCAGAAGCTTGCTGACCATATATCGTGCAGCACTGGTATCATCGACGACAAGCACACGCCGCGCTGGCAATGCTTCAGGTTCAAGTCTCTGGGGGGCAGCCTGTCGAATTGTCTGCGGCTGGATGCGGGGGAGGAGAACACTGAATGTTGATCCTGTCCCAGAGGCAGCTGGACGCACAGCGACTTCTCCCTGGTGGAGTTCAACCAGTCGCTTTACAAGTGTCAGGCCGATTCCAAGTCCTCCTTGAGAACGATTGATTGAGCGGTCAACCTGCGTAAATGGTTCGAAGATCAGTTTGCGCATGGATTCCGGAATCCCGATACCGCTGTCCGTGACTTCAACCGTGACATGATTTTCCTCCAAGAGAATGTGAAGGCTGATTTCCCTGTGGGGATCGCTGTATTTTGCTGCGTTGTTCAGCAGGTTGGAGAAGACCTGAGAAAGCCGCGTCTGATCCGCATCCAGCCAGATCGGAGTTTCCGGCGGAGTGTAATTGACACGATGTTTGTTGGCTGCGATGACGAACTCGCTGGTTTCCAGAGCACTTTTGAGCACGGTGGTCAGTTCAATTTGATCGCGGCGGAGTTCAATTTTTCCCCGAGTGATTCGAGAGACGTCGAGGAGATCATCAACGAGCCGGACGAGTTGTTGAACTTGTCTTTGAATGACATTCTGCAGTTCCGTGCATGTCTCTGGGGAGTTTTTCCCGAGTTGCAGGACCTCGATCGCGTTGTGGATGGGAGCGAGAGGATTGCGCAGCTCATGAGCGAGCGTTGCCAGAAACTCGTCTTTGCGGCGATCTGCATCCTGCAATGCGGCCACGGCTCTTTTCTGTTGATCAATATCAATGACGACACCGATCATTTTTCTCGGGCAACTGACGCTGTCATAAAGAATCATTGCCTGACACTTGAGCCAGCGTGTCTGACCGTCTGAGTGTGTGCACTCATATTCAATATTGAGTTCTGAATCCCCTTCTGCCAGGCATTGCTCAATTTGTTGCCGGAGCCGATTCGCTGATTCTGGGGGACTGCGGTTAATCCAGTCCTCCAGTGTGCCGGAAAACTCTTCGAGGCTGATGCCGTACAACAGGCAGAGTTCTTCCGTCCAGATTAACTGGCCCTCTGTGATTCGCCATTCAAAACTTCCGATTCGACCAGCCTGTTGTGCCAGTCGCAAGCGATATTCGTTCTGGCGTAACTCTCTGGAGATTCTGGCTCGTTCAATCGATTCCCAGCATCGCAGTGCGACGTGTTGAACGAGTTCAATTTCCTCAGGTTGCCAGACTCGGGGACGCATCTGATTCACGCCGAGTGAGGCAATCAGACGCCCTGACTTGTGTAAGGGAACACAAATCAGCGAGGCGATTTTTAAGCTGCGATATTGTGCGAGTTCTTTAGCGGACCGATTCCCGCTTTCGACATCATTGCAGACGAACGTTTTTCCGGCCATGACCGAATCGGCGAGGTCTTCGCTGATGTCGGTCAGACGATACCGTCCAACGATACTGCTGACCCCTTCGTTGTAGTCGCCTGTCAGATTGAAGGTGTTCTCGTCTCGTTCAAACTCGGCATATGCACAGCGATTCACTTCCAGATATTGGGCCAGCAGTCTTGCTGCTGTCTGCGTGATTTCCTGGGGAGAAACTTCACCTTGAACCGCGTCATCCAATTGAACAAGGAAGCGATTTCTGGCCTCTGAAATGGATTGCTGGTGAATGTCATCGCAGAACCCGACCCATTCGGTGATGACACCTTGTGCATCAATGACAGGAGTACTTCTCGAACAGACATGGCGATATTCGCCAAATCGGTTTCTCAAACGATACTTGGCCGAGTACGAGAGGCTCTGGTCAATACTTGTCTTCCATGTTTCGAAAACACCTTCCCGGTCATCAGGGTGAATTGCTTGTAACCAGCCCAATCCACGGAACTCCTCCCATGGCTGGCCTGTGTAGTTTGACCAGGATTGGTTGTCGGGAACCATTTCGCCTTTGGAATCTGTTCTCCAGATTGCGATAGGGATTGTGGTCAGAACCGTTCGGTAACGACTTTCGTTTTCCTTTAATTCCTGTAAAGCGCGCGCCTTCTCAATGTGAATCGAGGCTTTGTCCGCAATCTGCGTCATTAGCCGGATTTCGTCGAGAGTCCAGTTACGAGGTTTCTGCTGTTGGACTCCCAGCAAGCCGATGGTCTCGTCACCTTTCCGGAGAGGACAGACAAGACAAGGGAATGGACCGGTCATCTTCGTTGTCGACGACTTGATTTCGTCGGCGGATTCCGGCTCTGAACTCCATTCAAAGTAGTCTGGTGTTTTTTTCTCCGGAGTGATTGGCTTGGGAGTATTAATTGCCAGCGTCATTCCATTGCGGAGAATTTCGATCTGCGACTCATTGATGTGCTTGAGGTCCCTCGGAGGCAGGTTTTGGGCGGGATATTTGAACCACTCCTGTTTGATTCCGATCGATTGTGGGGCAGGGTAAAGTTCCGCATAAAAACAGTGATCGCCGTCCAGTGATTCTCCCAGGTATTTCGTTGCTGTCGCCATGACGACGTCAGGATCATCCTGATTTCGTGTTGCTTCGCTGAATTCGTACAAGGTTCGTAACTGTTGTTCGCTACGGAGTGCACTGCTTGCGATGCGGCTGGCTTCGATCGTGTGGACTGCTTGCTGAGCGTAAAGATCCAGCATTCGTAATTGAATCTGGTCGGGGCGGTGTGGACTACGGAAATGAGTCGAGAGGATTCCGACAAGTTTTCCGTTGCGGTTAATTAACGGCGTTGCCTGCACTCCGCGGTAGCCTGCTGCAATCGCGGCATCGCGGAATGGCATATAGGACTCATCTTGCAGGATGTCAGGCACGATCACTCTTTGGCGATGCTTCAGTGCGCGACCACAAGCAGACCCGTCAAACTCTGTGATTCCATGAAAGTGTTCGAGCATGCTGTCGTCGAAACCACGATGCGCTGCGACAACGAGAGTCTGCGTCTCGGGATTGAGCATTTGAATATTGCCCATCGACGCGTCCAGCATCTCAATCGCCGCACTCAGGATCGCATCCAGTTCAAGATTGATTTCGACGAGTTTTTTCAATGTTGACCTACAGATCTGTGGAAAGCGGATGTAGTCGAAGATCTCAGCTGAGATGAAGCATCATCTATGATGACTCAATTTTGAGCGGTTTATGAATCAGAAAATGCGACTGAACAGGAATTTCCAGGTGGAAATCGGAGCTTGGTCGGTGAATCTCCCGTGAATCGCAGCTTGGCCGACTTCTCAATCGTTCGCTGAATTCTTCTCCGCGAAGATATCTCTGATTGATGCCTCGACAAGACTTTGTTCCTTGCTCAAATCCAGAATGTGCTGGAAGGCAAACAAAAACGGAAAGCCAATTTTTGACCGTTATGTAGAGCGAAATCAATTTGCGAGCCCTTCCAGGCAAGTTGGCATGGCTTGAATCCAATGTTCCGATCCGGTGCAAAGACCTGCGGAAATTGCTCTAATGGCTCATGTAACAGAAGTGGTGGAGTCCAAAGACAGGCGTTGGACTCTTGGGAAGACTGGCTTTCATTTTGTTGAAAGCCTTTGTGTTCGGCCTGCGTCTGCGAGTTCCAGATCACTCGGTGCAGAGTGACTGGGTCGTGTAAGTGCTTATTTAGTAAAGTGTTGTTGAGATGGCGATTTCGTACAAAGATGCTGGCGTGGACCTCGATTCGTACGAAGAGGCGATGGCTCGCCTGCCTGCTCTGATGCAGCGCACCCAGACCCCGCGAGTCCTTCCTTTGATGGGAGGATTTGCTGGATTATTTGGATTAAACGGAGATGGTCGGAAGTACCAGGATCCTGTGCTGGTCTCGGGGACTGACGGCGTCGGTACGAAAATCAAAGTTGCGATGCTCGCCCAGCGGTACGACACCATCGGGATTGACCTCGTCGGGATGTGTGTCAATGACTGTCTGTGTCTGGGAGCGGAGCCGCTCTTTTTCCTCGATTATGTCGCTTTGGGACAGGATAATCCTGACCTGACCACCGCCCTGGTTAAAGGGGTCTCCGATGGCTGTTTGCTGGCGAAATCCGCACTGATTGGCGGTGAAACTGCGATTATGCCAGACCTGTATGCGCCTGGCGATTTTGATATGGCAGGCTTTTGCGTCGGGGTCGTTGAGCGGGATCAGATTCTAGACGGCAAGAAGATCCAGAAGGGCAACGTTCTTGTCGGAATCGAGTCATCCGGATTGCATTCCAACGGGTTCAGCCTTGTTCGTAAAATTGTGTTTGGCGCGGCAGGGCTTGATGTTTCGGCCTTCGTTGAAGAACTCGGAATGACGGTAGGTGACGCCCTGCTGATTCCAACCCGAATTTATGCAGATGTTGTTCAAAAGTTGCTGGCATTGAAGAACGGCTCTGAGGCTGTTGTGGCAGGGCTGGCTCATATCACCGGCGGCGGCATCGCAGAAAACACTGGTCGTATTATTCCACAGGGATTGCAGGCCGCAGTCCGTCGCTCAAGCTGGACTGTCCCACCTGTCTTCCAGTGGCTTCAGAAACTCGGAAGTGTCGACCGCGATGAAATGTCTCGTGTGTTCAACATGGGAATTGGAATGGTTGTGAGCGTCCATCCTGATCACGTGAGTGCAGTTCAGGATGTGGTTCGCGAATGTGGATTTGGTTCTCACATCGTTGGTGAAGTCGTAGAGGGCACGGAATCCGCAGTGTATGTCGATTAATGTCGAAAACATCTGAGTAAGAGAATCAGCGTGTCAGACTCGTTCCGCGAGATGGCACGCTGATTCCTTGAAACACTCTCTGTGGTATCCTGATTTCTCCGGTCTCCACGATTATTTTCTTTGCGTCATAGATTGACGCCATCTGAACCGCAGGAGCGTTTGTATCCGGCGTAACGGTATAAATCCGTCTGATACCGGGAATTCGGTTCAATTCTGTCAGATTGCCCACTTCTCAATCATTCCGCTGTGGATTATTGTTTCAGCAGCGAGGAATGTTGTCAGCACAGCAGTTTACTCGCTGTGACTTGATCGTGAGGTAGAGCAAATTGCTCTGGTGTTGCGTCAATCTTTCGTCTTCAGGTTGGATAATCAAAACAGTAGCGGCCAACGAGTCGCGGAAGATGTCAGACAACCCGAAGGTCAAAGCCTGACAAGGCTCTGGAGCGATTTTCGGAAAGATATGGCGTTTTCTGGCACGCGGCATTCTGTCTTTCTCCAGTCGAGAAGACCGTTACGCGGCCACATGATAGACCTCTCCGGTCTAGAAAAGACAGTTAATCTGTTTTGTGGGAGCGAAATATGGCAATGGGCAATGAAGAAATTCTGCTGGATGCTGAAGAGCGAATGGAGAAGGCTGTCGAAGTCTTCCGAAGTTCACTTCAGGGCTTGCGGACTGGTCGGGCATCACCGGGGTTGGTTGACTCCGTTCGAGTGAATTACTTTGGTTCACCGACGCCATTGAAACAGGTTGCAAATATCAGTTGTCCTGAGCCGCAGCAGATTGTGATTCGCCCGTTTGATCAGGGGAATCTTAATGAAATCATTAAGGCGATTCAGGCGAGTGATGCTGGTCTTGCGCCAAACTCTGACGGCCGATTGATTCGTATTAACGTTCCACCGTTGTCGACAGAGCGTCGTCGTGAGCTGACGACTCGCGTAAATAAATTTGCAGAAGAAGCGCGGGTTGCAATTCGTAACGTCCGTCGCGATGCAAATAAGCATGCCGAAACAGCCGAGAAAGAGAAGATCCTGTCCGAGGACGATCTTGCCGGGGTGAAAGACGAAATCCAGGAATTGACCAAGAAATTTGAAGGTCAGGTCAACGATTTCGCCAAGGAAAAAGAGAAAGACATCATGGAAGGCTAACACCTTCAGTGGTTTGTTAACTCGCGTCTGTTGAAATGAAAAGAGGTCTGCGTTCCATGTCTAGGACGCAGACCTCTTTGTGTTTTGTAGAGCCTCTGGGAAGAGAGAGCAGAGGCTTGAAAATTACGCCAAGCGAAATTGGTTGCAACGAAATGTCGCTATCTTGCATCTTATGCTAAATCCGTCTTGCGCTGTAGCAGTAACCGCTCTTGTGTTGTAGGTGTACAGGGTTTAATTCCCTGTTGTAAGTGTGTGTTAAGTGCTTAGTGCTGTGGTTGGTTTTATGGCATGTCGAATGGGTGTGGCCACCAGGCCTCCATTCGCAAGTCGCAAGTAATATGGACTGCCGCAGCGATTGCGAGCCACCATAACGCACATTCACATTCGCGGCGTACTCCCTTGGTCCAGATCGGGGTCGCCTGCAGTCGTTTTAGGCTGAGTGAGGTGGGGAACCATCGGGACGTTGATTTGCAGTAAGAGTCAAAGGCGTGTCCGTGGATGCTTCGCAGCACCTTTTCCTCTGCGGGAACGACTCCGAAGATATAGAGCAGAATGATTGGCAGTGTCAGTGTTGCCATGGTCAAATTCTGGACGAGGCAAAGAAAACCGAACGAAATCAGCAAGGTTCCAATATAAAGTGGGTTTCGGCAGAGTGAGTAAGGTCCATTTGTGACCAGTTGTACCGATTTGCGAGAGGCGATAGTCGAGATCGACCACAGGCGGATTCCGATGCCAGAAACGATAAGCAGGTATCCGGCAATATCAATGAATTGTTCTAAGGTTCCGTTGATGGTGATGCGGGGGCGAGAGCACAGGGCAATTGAAAATCCCAGGATCAGGCAGAATGCCGTGATTGGGAGTCTCATCTTGTAAGACGGGTATTGTTTGATCCCAGATGGTGACGGCCTTTCGAGATCCAGGTTGACCTGTGATTGTGGGATGGGCTGGATTGTCGCTGCGGCCGGGTGGTTCATCTGGCAGTCCGTAGTGTAGGAACGTTTATATCGTTGTGTCGGAAGTGATTGCAGTTGAGGATCTTTGCTGAGTGGGTAAGTTCTCAGTTAAAAATTTCTCTTGCCTGTGTTCGAGGTCGCAAGGTTTCATGTGCTTTTGTTAGAACTGGCTACCGGAACAAGTTGAAGTCCCTGTCAATCCTCAATTCAGTTTGATTCTGGTGTGAGGTATGGATCAGATCGCAATGGATTTGATGCAAGCCTTGAAAAAGCCAGAACTGAGGCCAACCCTACGCTGGACCGGCAAAATTCGTCAATATCGAGTTGTTCAACGAAAACGGCAAAAAATGCGTCTGTCGGGTGGGAACCCCTGCACGTCAATCGGTTTGGGGTGACCTGTGTGTTCATGTGTGCAGGTCTCAATTTGAGAAGTCTCCCCGGAAAGTCTGAGAAAGTGGGAGGCGAAGACGTTTGACAAAAGAAGAAATGAGAATTAGTATCTCGCGTTTCCCGCACCGGGGCATGGCTCTCGGTGCCGAGATTGTTGAGATGTAGGCGTTTACGCAAAAGGAAGTTCGCACGTGGCTGCAAACGAACGTATCCGTATCCGGATGGAGGCATTTGACCATACCATCCTCGATCAGTCGGCAACTGATATTGTCGATACTGCCAAGCGAACGGGTGCTGTGGTGCACGGGCCGATTCCATTGCCGACTCGTATTGAGCGGTATACCGTTCTTCGAAGTCCTCACATTGATAAGAAGTCTCGTGAGCAGTTCGAGATTCGAACTCACAAGCGAGTGATTGATATTGTTCAGCCAACTGGTAAGACGATTGATGCTTTGAATAAGCTCTCGTTGCCAGCTGGTGTGGATATCAAAATTAAAGCCTCGACATAGTTCAGTGGCGTTGCTGCTGCGTGTTTGAGATTGTAGGTGCCGGGCAAGTGTCGATTTTGTCTGGTGTCTTGATTGTTTTGTAAAAATCGTGTGTGTTTCACGCGTCTGTATTTGAGGGGTCGAGCCATGCCCGTCGGGCTACTCGGAAGAAAAGTTGGAATGACGCAGGTCTATAGTGAGTCAGGTGCCATGGTGCCTGTCACTGTGATCGAAGCAGGCCCTTGTGCGGTTCTGCAGGTCAAGACTGCTGATCGGGATGGCTATGAGGCTGTTCAGTTGGGCTTTGATGATAAGCTCAGCCAGAAAGACTTGGCCCGCGATTCAGAGCAGCGAAACCGTAGTCGTGCGAATCGTGCAGAGCGTGGTCACGTTGCGGTTTTGAAGAGCAAGCGTCAAAAGCGGTTGGCTGAGGCGGGTGTTGAATCTCGCGTAAAGGCTAACTGTGAACCAAAACGATTTGTTCGTGAGTTTCGCATCGATGGCGAGGCTGCCGGTGTTGAGGTTGGCCAGGTGTTGAATGCTGGTCTTTTTGATGGCGTCGCTTATGTTGACGTTGTTGGAACGAGCAAAGGCCGTGGTACAACTGGGGCGATGAAGCGTCACAACTTCTCCGGTCAGGGAAGTGCACACGGTACAAAGAAGGTTCATCGTCGCGTCGGGGCTATCGGTGCCAATGCGATGAATCGCGGTACCAGCGGTATGATCAAGAAGGGGATGCGGATGGCTGGGCAGTATGGTAATGCTCGCTCAACTGTTCGTAATCTCAAAGTTGTTAAGATTGACGTTGAAAATAATATGCTGTTGGTGAATGGAGCGATTCCAGGTCCAAATGGCGGTTATGTGGTAATTCGGGTAGCAAAATAGCGGTGATGTGTGTTCTGGTGTTCCCGGTATGTGGAATTGTCGGGATTAAATTCGAGATCGCACAGCTGAGAGATTGAGTAATGGTAGACAGCACAAAAATCTCCGCACCGGTTCGCGGAATGGACGGCAAGAACGTCGGCTCCTATGAGTTTGACGGAAACGAGCTGGCTGACCGGATTAGCAAGCAGCTTCTGCATGATGTTGTAGTCATGTACGAGACCAACGTTCGTCAGGGGTCGGTTAAGACCAAGACTCGTGGTGAAGTTGCTGGAAGTACAAAGAAACTGTTCCGTCAAAAGGGAACAGGGAACGCTCGTGTTGGTACGAAGCGTTCTCCAATCCGTCGTGGGGGTGGACATACCTTTGCGAAGCAGCCAAAAGATTGGAGCTATCGTCTCCCGAAAAAGGCTGTTCGCTTGGCTACTCGTATGGCGTTGTTGAGTAAGTTTCAGGATCAAGAGGCGACTGTTTTGGATTCTTTCTCTTTGAAAGAAGCTAAGACAAAGCCTGTTGTTGATATGCTCAAGGCGTTGGGTGTTGCTTCTGAGTCAGTGTTGCTGGTGATTCCGGATTATGATCTGACTGTTTGGAAGTCAGGTCGCAATATTGAGAATCTCTGGATTTCTCCGGTTAAAGAATTGAATGCGTATCAGCTGCTGCATCAAAAGCGATTGCTGATTACCCGGGAAGCCATTGATCAGGCACGTCAGGGGAACCCGGAAGCTGTGACCGTCGGCTAATGCCGATTTGATCGCGAGGAGCAATACAATGTCAGCAGAAAAAAACGAAGTTCAAGTTGAAACAGAGTCAGCAGAGTGTCGCGAAGGCGGCCTGAAGCTTGAAGCTCATCAGGTGATTTTGCGTCCGTTGGTGACTGAAAAAGGTGTGCATCAGTCTACAAAGCTGAACGCTTATACCTTCCAGGTTCATCCGCAGGCAAACAAAACAGACGTCCGTTCAGCTGTTGAAAAGCTGTGGAACGTTCGGGTTGTTGAGGTGCGTACTCAGACCCGTAAGGGGAAGCCACGTCGCAGTCGCCTTCAGCTTGGCAGAACTGCTGATTGGAAGAAGGCGGTTGTCCAATTGCACGAAGAAGACCGAATTTCGTTCTTCTAAATTGCGATTTTGGCCGTTTGATCTTACAGTGTGCCGCTTAACGACACTGGTGTGGTCATCACTTGGTTTGCCTACGCTGGCCGTTTCATTGGCGATGTCGCCGATTCGACAACGATTGAGAATATTGTCAGGACAGTACGATGGGGATTCGTTTTTACAAACCGGTCACGCCAGGACGTCGCGGTGCGACGGTTAGTGATTTTGCAGAAATCACGGACCGTAAGAAACGACCCGAAAAGAGCCTGACGGTTCGCGTTAAAAAACACGGTGGTCGTAACTTTCAAGGAAAGATTACATCACGTCATCGTGGCGGCGGATATCGTAAGATGTACCGCATTATCGACTTCAAGCGGCGAGTTGATAATGTTGCGATGACAGTAACGCACATTGAATACGATCCAAACCGATCGGCTCGTATTGCGTTGATTGAGTATGTTTGCCCAGAGTCAGGCGCAACCGTAAAATCCTACATCTTGGCACCGAATGGCCTGAAGGCTGGCGATGTCGTGATGAACGGTTCTGCGGCAGAGCCTAAAAACGGGAACTGTTTGCCGTTGGAGAACATTCCAGCTGGTACTCAGATTCATAACGTCGAGATGCAGCCCGGTCGCGGTGGGCAGCTGGTACGTAGTGCCGGTAACAGCGCCGTGATGAACGCGACAGATAAAGGTTGGGCGCAGATTACTTTGCCATCTGGCGAAGTTCGTCGTCTTCCTGCAAAATGTCGTGCGACGATCGGAGTCGTTGGAAACTCTGATCATCAGAATATTGTGTTGGGTAAAGCTGGCCGCAAGCGTTGGAAGGGGCGTCGTCCTCACGTTCGTGGTACCGCGATGAACCCAGTTGCTCACCCGATGGGTGGGGGCGAAGGCCGCACAGCTGGGGGGCGTCATCCTTGTAGTCCAACTGGTAAGTTGGCGAAGGGTGGAAATACCCGTAAGCGTCGTAAGTCGTCATCACGGGCGATCATCCGTAGACGTCGTTCACGACGCAACGGGTTGAAGAAAATCTAGTGGTTGCGATCGTCTAGATCGCTCTTTGAGTCAGCAGTAGAACATTTATTGGTCCGCAGTTTGTCGGAATCGTGGGAAAGGTCTAAGTCATGGGTCGTTCGCTGAAAAAAGGCCCCTTTGTCGATGAGAACCTGTTGAAGAAAATTTCACGGTTGGATTTGACCGGGGCGAAGCAGCAGATCAAGACCTGGGCACGCCGGTCGACAATTTCACCTGAGTTCATTGGGCATACATTCTTGGTGCACAATGGCAAGGCACATATCCAAGTCTATGTGACTGAAGATATGGTTGGTCATAAACTGGGCGAATTTGCTCCTACTCGGACATTCCGAGGTCACGGTGCAAAAGGTAATCGCTAGTAGGTTTCTTTGGTTGATAGTTGCTGGGTTGCGACACGGTGCCCTTGATGTGGCACACGGTGGGTTGGGATAGAGGAAGACAATGTCACAGGTCAAAGCTACACATCGTTTCGCACGGATATCAGCGACGAAGGTACGGCCATTCGCGGATCTGATCCGGGGAATGTCTGTCGTTGAAGGCTTGAACGCATTGAAATACATTCCAAATCGTGGTGCACGATTTTTGGAAAAGGTTCTGAAAAGTGCTGCTGCGAACGCAGAAGATCGTGGTGCACGAAACGTTGATAACTTGCCAATCGTCGACGCAAGAGTCGATGGTGGTCCGATGTTTAAGCGTATTCGTCCACGTGCTCGCGGCCAGGCTTTCATGATTCGTCGAAGATTCGCCCATATCCTGGTAGCTATTGACGCTCCAGAAGTGGAGTAATTAAAGATTGGGTTTGCCAGGACCAAGCGTTAGGCATCCATTTAAACTAACGAGTGAGCTATGGGACAGAAGACACATCCGCTTGGCTTTCGTATTGGAATCACGGAAGACTGGCGTAGCCGCTGGTATGCCAGCAAAAAAGAATTCGGCGACCTGCTGGTTGAAGACCAGAAGATCCGCCTGTTCATTGGCACTGAATACAAATCAGCTGCGATTGAGAAGGTCGAAATCGAACGAACCCGTGATCAGGTTGTAGTTTATCTGCACTCTGCTCGACCTGGTATTATTATCGGGAAGAAGGGGCAGGAAATCGATCGTCTCAAGGCACAGTTGGAAGACCGTTTCGGGCGGCGAATGGAAGTGAAGATCGTTGAGATCAACAATCCGTTCCGTCGTGCTCAGTTGGTTGCTGAAGATATTTGTCAGCAGCTTACGAAGCGAGGAAGTTTCCGTCGAGCTATTAAGCGTACGCTTGATCAAGTGATGGAAGCTGGCGTTAACGGTGTTAAGGTTCAACTTTCTGGCCGCTTGGGCGGTGCAGAAATGTCTCGTTGCGAAAAGGCAAGCCGCGGATCAATTCCGTTGTCAACTTTGCAGCGACGAGTGGATTACGGATTTGCCATCGCCAAAACGGCACAGGGTGTGATTGGCGTTAAAGTTTGGGTCGATTTGGGCGATTACGCAGACGAGGAGAATACCGATGGCGCTTATGCCGAAACGGGTCAAGCATCGAAAAAACCAAAGAGGTCGCATAAGAGGTAATGCCACTCGTGGCAATACCGTCGTCTTCGGTGAATATGGCTTGCAGTCTGTCCAGCCTGGACACGTAAACGCCACAACAATCGAAGCATGTCGTATTGCTGCGTCGCAGTACATTCGCGGCTCGGGCGGTAAGCTTTACATTCGAATTTTCCCGGATAAGCCTGTAACCGCTCGTCCGTTGGAAACACGAATGGGTAAAGGTAAAGGGGATCCTGATCGCTGGGTAGCAGTTGTGAAACCTGGTACAGTCCTTTTTGAAATTGCTGGTGCGTCAAAAGAGGCGGCACGTGACTGCTTCAATCGCGTCGCGCACAAGCTTCCAGTACGAGTTCGTCTGGTTGAGCGAACACCAGGTTCGTAAAGTTCGTCCTTCGGTCCACGAAGTAAGTTGGATCAGTGAAGGAACTGTGTGGTCCTTTCAGGAATTCTTGTTGAAGAATGCCTGAGTGACTGGAAAGTCAAAAAAGGCAAGCTACACTGCGACGCTCCCGATTTCATTTTATTGAAGTCGGGATTGCTAATTGATAGCGAACAGTTGTTTGAATTGAGTAATAAGCATGTCCAAGGCCAAAGCGTTGCGAGAGTTGAGTGACGATCAACTGGCATCTGAGTTAAATCAGACTCAGCTTGAGTTGTTCCAGTTGCGCATTCGTGCATCAACCGAAAAATTGGATGCTCCAAGCAATCTACGAAAGCTTCGTCGTTCGATTGCACGGATGAAGACCGTTCAACGTCAGCGTGAGTTGTCGAATCAGTAATCATAGTCGGTTGATTGGCCTCCAGGTGACTGAGGCTGGTCTTTCCAGTCAGGTGTCAGATAGATGCGTAAAACATTGGTCGGTACCGTTGTTAGCGATCGCAATGCGAAGACTCGGCGGGTTGATGTGAGCCGTGTGTATCAGCACACGAAGTATAAGAAGATTGTTCGTGGGCGTACTGTTTGTTATGTCCATGATGAAACTAATCAGTCGAAGGTTGGTGATACCGTTGAGATTGCGGAATGTCGACCTCGCTCTGCAACAAAACGGTGGGAACTGGTTCGTGTTGTGAGCGCCTCAGGTGAGGTGGAGAGTCAGTTGGCTCGTGAATCGCTGGCGACCGGTAAGGGCCGAAGCGATGTTGGTGTTGCTGACGCTGAGTAGTGGTTGGTTGTTTGCGTTCTTGTTGCGGTTTATTGATTTGAGAATGGTGTCATCATGATTCAGATGCAGACCATAATGGATGTTGCGGATAACACCGGTGCGAAAACGGTCCGCTGCATCAGGGTCTTGGGTGGAACAAAGCGGCGTACAGCTGGTTTGGGTGACATCGTTGTTGTGAGTATTCAGAAGTCGATTGCTGGTGCTCCAGATGCGTATAAATCTGGGCGTGTGACCAGGGGTGTGATCGTGCGGGTTCGTAAAGGGACTCGTCGTGAAGATGGCAGCTACATTCGGTTTGATAGCAATGCCATCGTGCTGGTCGATAATGATGGGAATCCTCGCGGTACACGTATTTTCGGTGCCGTGGCGCGTGAGCTGCGAGATCGACGGTTCATGAAGATTATCAGCCTTGCAGCTGAGGTGGTGTAACTATGAAGATTAGACGGGGCGATCTGGTTGTAGTGATCTCCGGTGACGATAAAAGTTCATCACCTCGCTTGGTTCAGCAAGTCATCAAGGGCGGCGAAAAGGTCCTTGTTGAAGGCGTGAATTTGGTCTTCAAGCATGTGAAGCGAGGGCATCCTAAGAGTCCACAGGGTGGGCGTCTTCGGATGGAGAAGCCTATTCATGCTTCAAACGTAATGTATTATTGCGGTGCTTGTAGCAGCCCTGTTCGTTTGGGGTATCGCTACTTGGCTGATGGCTCGAAGGAGCGTTTCTGCCGTAAGTGTAATACGACTGTTGGACAGGTGAGTCCGGGTCGTGCCGCTTATGTTGTGAAATAGCGGTGAAATGTGTTCGGCAGTCGGTCGTGATGGGGCTGTCGGTTCGTTGGTGAGTTGGACCGTCTGTGAGTTATCTGGCTGTTCACTTTGTGGGCGGCAAGTAGCGTAAAAAGGTTGGCTGGTCATGGCCCGTCTGCAAGATAAATATCGTAGTGAGATTGTTCCAAAGCTCTCTCAAGAGCTCGGGCGAACGAATCCACATAGCTTGCCACGAATTGAAAAGATTGTGGTAAGCATGGGAGTTGGTCGTGCGATGCAGGATCAAAAGATTCTGGATGAAGCACTGGAGCATCTTGGGCAGATTACTGGCCAGAAGCCGTCTCCAAGGGTTGCTCGCAAGTCTGTCGCAAACTTTAAGTTGCGTGAAGGCGTCCGTATCGGTGGGTGTGTAACTCTTCGTCGTAAGATGATGTACGAGTTTCTTGACCGCCTGATCAACTTGGTGTTGCCTCGTGTTCGCGACTTTCGTGGGATCAACCCGAAGGCGTTTGACGGGCGTGGTAACTACAGCTTAGGTCTTGGGGAACAGGTTGTGTTTCCTGAGATTAACGCCGATAAAGTGAAGAATATTCAGGGGATGAATATCGCTATCGTCACGACAGCTGAGACTGACGATGAAGCGAGATTGCTTCTTAAAGAGTTTGGGATGCCATTTCGGGAATCAAAGGGACGCTAGTAATCGGACGGTTCAATCGCCGAGAAGTTTAAAAGCGTAAACACAGGAAATTGAGATATGGCTACTCAAGCACAAGTTGCAAAGTCCAAAAAGAAACCAAAGTTCAGTTCACGGATCGTTCGTCGCTGTTCGTTGTGTGGGCGGCCTCGCGCTGTTTATCAAAAGTTTAAGATCTGCCGCATCTGCTTCCGGAATTTGTGCCTGAATGGGCTTGTTCCTGGTGCGAAGAAGGCTAGCTGGTAGTAGATATAGCCCTCAGGTTGAGGTGCGGACAGAGGTATAAAGCCATGATGACAGACCCTATTTCCGACATGCTGACTCGTATGCGAAATGCGCTTTTGATCGAGCGTCCTTATGTGGACGTGCCGCTCTCAAAGGTGAAAGCGGGCATCGCGGAAGTGTTGCAGCGTGAAGGTTATATCTGGGACTTCGAGATTCTCGAAACTGCACCAGCGCAAACTTTGCGTATTAACCTGAAGTACAGCGCCACTGGTGAACGTGTGATTCAACGTCTGACACGAGTTAGTAAGCCTGGCCGTCGGATTTATTGTGAGTCTCGAAAGTTGCCAGAGGTCATGCAGGGCATGGGGATCTGCGTCCTGTCGACGAATCAGGGAATGTTGAGCAGCCGTGAAGCTAAGGCCAAGCATGTCGGCGGCGAAATCGTTTGTGAAGTCTGGTAATTTTTGTCGCCAGGGCTGTTGGCGCTGTATCGGTACAAAGTGGCGATTTCGACTAACTGATTTACGTCGAGGTCAAAGCAAGGTGAGTTGAGCGATGTCAAGAATTGGTAAAAAGCCGATTGCAGTTAACGCCGGCGTCGATGTGGCGGTTGACGGTAGCTTGGTTAAGGTCAAGGGCAAGAATGGTGAGTTGGCTTTGACCTGCCATCAGAATATTTCGGTGAACTGGGATGCTGCTGCTAGAGTCATCACTGTTGAACGTCCAAATGATCAACGCGAGAGTCGCGCTCTTCACGGACTGACTCGTGCACTGATTGCGAACATGGTGCAGGGCGTACAGGTTCTGTTTGAAGAGAAACTTGAGATTCAAGGTGTCGGTTATCAGGCGACTCTCTCAGGTAATGTTCTCTCGCTACAGGTGGGTTTTGCAAACGTCATTAAGTTGACTGCACCTGCTGGTGTTCTAGTTGAAGTCCCGTCTCCGACTAGTGTGATTGTTCGTGGTGCTGATAAGCATGCTGTTGGACAGTTCGCAGCGAACGTTCGTCGGGTACGCCCACCTGAGCCATACAAAGGTAAGGGGATTCGATACGTCGGAGAAGTGGTACGTAGAAAATCCGGTAAGGCGTTCGGTAGTTGATTTTGGTTGGTTTTTGAACTACTGTTTTCACCAGATACGTACATAATTTCGGTTTGAGGCAGGCGATTGACATGGGGATTCAACAACAGATAGCGACTCGTCGTGTTCGTCGACGCCATCATGTTCGTAATAAAGTTCGTGCGGCAGGGCGGCTTCGGCTGTCAGTTTTTCGAAGCAATAACCATATTTCCGCACAGTTGATCGACGATGCTCAAGGCCGAACTGTTGTTGCTGCCAGCACGACAGAAAAGGGTTTGGGTGGAGTGGGCAAGCCACACGGCAATGTCGAAGCGGCGAAGCTGGTTGGCAAAACACTTGCTGAGCGTGCCGTGGCTGCTGGGATTAAAGAAGTTGCGTTTGATCGTGGGGCATATTCGTATCACGGTCGTGTCGCTGCTCTCGCTGAAGCAGCACGTGAAGGCGGCTTGGCGTTCTAATTGGTGTTTTGTTTCGTGCTGATCGGCAGTTGGCTGGCATGTCGCGAGAACTGTGAAATATTTGAGTTGGGAGTCTCCTAAAGTGGCAGCTGAAAGCAGTCAAGGCACAAAGAACCCTGAGCGCGTAGTACAGATCCGTCGCTGTGCGTGCGTTGTTAAAGGTGGTCGCAGATTCAGCTTCGCAGCACTTGTTGTTGTGGGAGATGAGAATGGCCGCGTCGGATACGGCTATGGTAAAGGGACTGAAGTTCCGATTGCCGTTGAGAAGGCCACTAAGCAGGCGAATCGACGTTTGCAGCGTGTTTCCCTACAGAACACTTCTATCCCACATCAGGTAGAAGGTCGCTTTGGGGCTTCTAAGGTGCTTTTGATGCCAGCCGCTCCTGGTACCGGTGTCATTGCTGGTGCAACAGTTCGGTCTGTTGTTGAACTGGCGGGGATTAAAGATATTCTGTCTAAGAGTCGCGGTTCAGCCAATCCGGTGAACTTGGTAAAGGCGACATTTGACGCACTGGCAAAGCTTCGAAGTCGGGAAGATATTGCGCGGTTGCGGGGCGTTGAAATCTAGTCGTCTCCTCTGGGGGCGATCTTCGAAGTGCAGTCTGTCAGTCTTAATTAAATCTTGTCGGCTTCCGTGCTGAGCGAGTATAGGGTTGCAGTTTTTATCTGCTGCCATTGGTGAGTTATATGATTATCGACGATGTACATCATGGTATTACCAAGCGTAAAAAGCGTAAACGTTTGGGGCGCGGTCCTGGATCGGGACATGGTAAGACATCCGGTCGAGGTCATAAGGGTGCTGGTAGCCGTCGCGGTAATTCTGCCCGTATTGGGTTCGCTGGCGGACAGATGCCACTGTTCCGGCTCGTAGCGAAGCGTGGGTTTAATAACGCTGCGTTCGCTGACAAGGTGCTGGCAATCAATGTTGCTACTTTGGAGAAACACTTTGCTGCTGGCGAAGAAGTGAATCCAGAGACATTGGCTGCTCGCGGCCTTGCAAAGGCAAAGCATGACTTCATCAAGATTCTTGGTGATGGCGAGTTGACTGTGAAACTTGCAGTCAAAGGCGTCAAGGTCTCTAAGGGTGCCGCTGAGAAGATTCAGGCTGCTGGTGGATCTGTTGAAGTTGTGTCTGAGTAGACGTGATTTTCACGTACGAGAGTGCGGAGGCCAGTTTAGTTGGGCTTGCCAACATTTGAGGTGATCCTTTATCTCGTGCGTGCATTGCAGGCTTCTTCGAGTAAATCGCTTGCGTAGCGGTTTTGTGACGAAGTAGGATAAAGGATTACCGATGTTGTCTCGGCTGCGGATGATTTTTACGATCCCCGAACTTCGTCAAAAGTTTGTGGTGACGCTCATTCTGTTGGCCGTCTATCGGATGGGGTTCTCTATCCCCCTTCCGTTTATTGACCAGGAAGCTGTCAGCCAGACCTTCAAAAACTTGAAGGAACAGCAGGGCATCGGTCAAGTTATGCAGGCAGTTGCTCTTTTGTCTGCTTCCAGTTTGGGTAATGCTTCGATCTTCGGCCTCGGCATTATGCC
Source organism: Planctomicrobium piriforme (assembly GCA_040393865.1). GTDB lineage: Bacteria > Planctomycetota > Planctomycetia > Planctomycetales > Planctomycetaceae > Planctomicrobium > Planctomicrobium piriforme_A. Next base: position 55,720 of record JBEBTF010000001.1, read on the forward strand.
GTATATTTCGGCCTCCATTATCTTCCAGTTGTTGGGGCAGGTCTATCCTCCTTTGGAGCAACTGCAGAAGGAAGGAGAGGCCGGGCGAAAGAAGATTAACGAGTACACTCGCTATGCTACGGTGTTTATCTGCCTTGGTCAGAGTTATGTCTGGGTGAATGTTCTCAGCTCCGGGGCTGGCCCATTTGGTGGCGGCTCAATGGTGATTCGCGATTTCAATCATTTGCACTATCAGTTGATTGCAACAATCACGATGACTGCCGGTACCATGTTGTTGATGTGGATTGGCGAGCAGATTGACGAGTACGGTGTTGGTAACGGAATCTCCCTCCTTATCATGGCTGGTATTTTGGCTCAGATGCCTGGTGCGGGACTTGAAGTTCTGCGACCGGCGTTCGAGAAGGGGATCGGACTTGGTACTGCTGCCGGTATTGATAAGTTGATGCCGTTGGCTGTTTTGTTTGTTGCCGTGGTGTTAGGCGTGATCGCCATGACCCAGGCTCAACGTCGTATTCCGGTGCAGAGTGCGAAGCACGTTCGTGGTCGCAGAGTTCTAGGGGGGCAGATGCAGTTCCTCCCGTTGCGTGTGAATCAGGCGGGTGTGATGCCGATTATCTTTGCATCCAGTCTTTTGATGATTCCGGCCGTTCTCATCTCTTGGCTGCGTCCAATGCTGCCGAACTATTCGTTTCTGGTGGCGCTCGAGTCTGCAATGCAGAGCGGAAGCGGTCTGTTGTATAATCTCGCGTACATCGCCTTGATTTACTTCTTCTGCTACTTCTGGACAAGCATTACGTTCAGTCCAAAGGATATGGCTTCGAATTTGAAGGATTACGGTAGCTTTGTTCCGGGGTATCGACCTGGGGCACACACCGAAAAGTATTTAGATCAGGTGATGGTTCGAATCACTTTTGTTGGGGCTGGCTTCCTTGCAGTGATCGCGATCATTCCGACGGTTGTTGCGACAAGTATGGATATCTCTCCTATCGTCGCGAGTTTCTACGGTGGAACAGGTTTGCTGATCGTTGTTTCTGTTGCATTGGATCTTGTTCAGAAGATCGACAGCCACCTCGTCATGAGGAACAAGCCGGGCCTTCTGGATTCAGAAGACGTTTAGTCAGATTCGATTTTGAAAAGTGAACACAAGCCTTCTCCATTTAAGAACGCTCTAAAATCACTTTGCCCAATTTTCATATTTCAATTTCGGTTGATTTTGAGTGGTTGGGGTTTTGAGTATAACAGGAGACGCGACCCGATCGTTTGACGGGTCGCGTCTTTTTGTTGGTAGTGCTGTCTGGTGTTCGCGTTTGGTTTTGAGTGTTTTTAACGCTGTTTTAGTCGAGTCTGTTTCCATTGTTCACCTTGAGGCTCTGGGGTGATACATAGGGAGTGGATTTGTTTTGTAAGGAGGGGCGGCGATGTTGCAGTTAAAGAGTGCTCGCGAAATCGAGGCGATGCGCCAAGCTGGGAAGGTGGTTGCTTCTGCACATGCTCTGGTTCGCGGAATGGTTCGCCCTGGAGTGCGCACTGCTGAGATCGACGCCGCAGTGGAGAATCTGTTTGCGGAAGCTGGTGCAGTTCCTCTGTTCAAAAACTTTCCGGGGAAGGTTCCGTTTCCTGCTGTCACCTGTATGAGCGTGAATGAGGTTGTTGTTCACGGTATTCCAGGAGATCGTGTTTTGAATGAAGGCGATATTGTCAGTGTTGATACGGGCTGCAAGGTCAATGGATGGTGTGGTGATTCCGCTTGGACTTACGCTGTTGGAGAGATTGATGAGGAAAGTCAGCGTCTGATGGACTGCGGTCGGAAGACGTTGAAGATCGCAATCGAAAGTCTGCGTTCTTGTACCAGATGGTCACAAGTTGCAAAGAAGATGGAATTGGCTGTGAAGGAGGCTGGTTTTTCGGTTGTTGATCAGTTTGTCGGGCATGGTATCGGTCGGAAAATGCACGAGGAGCCTCAGGTTCCCAACTACTGGCGATCTGGGATGCAGGCTGAGGATTTCCGCATTCAACCGGGGCTAGTTTTGGCGATTGAGCCGATGATCAACGCTGGTAAGCCTGGGGTGCGGATTCTGAAGGATCATTGGACGGCGGTGACAGTGGACGGGAAGCGGAGTGTGCATTTCGAACACACAGTTGCGGTCACTGCGGAGGGACCTGTTTTGTTGACGGAAGTTGAAGGAGATTCTCTTTTGGGCTGAGTGGATCTGTTCATCTTTCGTGATTGGTGGGTTAAGGCGTTGTCTGGCTGTGATGTGTGGGTGATAAGGAATCTTGACGCCTGGGTGGCAAGTTGTTTTGAATGGTGTTCAGGTTCTGATTGACTCGTTCGACTGCGACATTTTTCTTTGAAATATTTGTTGCAGAAATACCTCGTCAGGTAGTCTTAATGTTGGTTGTCAGAACCGTACTTCGGGGGTTGGTGTGCCATTTGCTTATGGTTGCTGTTTGCCTTTCTGCATAGAGAAGACGTGGCCGGTTGAGGCCTTCGCTTGGCGCTGCTGAAGGTCTTCGGTGTGGAAAGGCTCAAAGTCGTGATTCGGCGCCATCGCTGCTTTTTGACGTCATTCTTCGTGGTAGTGAGGCGGTGGGCATTGGTGGATCAACGGCGACGGAGCCGTTTGGTTGCTGATGGTTGGTCGTGGGTTTTACTGCTGGCGGTGTCGGTTCCCCAGCGGTGTTGACGGACGTGATTATGGATTTGCAGCCAAAATGGCTTGAGGAGTTTGTGGAAACAGCATGCGGGGCTCTGCATGCTGTCAATGATCTTGCTCCGATTGGGTGTCACTATGCTTGCATTGAGGGAGTGTGGGAAGTCTCCCTGTTTTTCTCGCCGACAGAGATCGTTGGCGGAGAAAAAAGCGGCGTCAGAAACTCCTGTTTATTTGTGCTCGATGTGATGCGGCTCCTGCACGTATTTGATGTAGTTGAGTCAGCTTCCTGGCAGCCGTTTCAGATCGATGATAGTGATGACCTGAAGTGCCACTTCGCCGTAGCTGGCACCTATCAGGATTCCCAGATCTGGCTTCGGGTTCTTGCTGAAATGCCGTCTGAAATTGAACCTGGCCGATTTCTTGACGCGAGCCAAGGTGTAATTCACGAGGTTTGGGAATAGCTGCGTGCAGCTTTGATTGATCCAGTCAATTGTCGAGTTGCTATGCAGCAGTCGGAGGACGGCTGGATCTCGCGTTCCTGAAACTCTGCATTGTTTCTGAGTTTGCTCCAGGCAGTGGAGCTTTTGACCATATTCTCGTGATCGCCGTGCATCTGCTTTTTTGCGTGTTGAGGCCGTCTTGGTTGGTTGTCTAGCCGGACAGCGGCTTCCTCGGTAGAAGAAAATCCGAATACTGCGTGTTAAGCACGCCAAGTTATTTCGCGAACCGCTCTGTTAGAAGATGCGGCACGGGCGAGTTTCGCTTCGATGGCGTCTGGTGTTCCCTCACAACCTCGTATTCTGTGCGACACGGATGTGGAGCCGGGAGCAGCTGAAGTCAGCAGTTTCTTTCGGATTTCTGTTGCGATTTCTCAAAAAAGAACGCATTCCTAACGTTGAGAACGCTGGGTGGGAGCCTTTATTGGTCGTGTGGGAAGTTAGCACGAAAATGCAAGTCACCCTGCAGGAATCTTCGATGGTGAGACAGGTTGCGTATTTTCCTGCTTCTGCTGGGTGAGTGTTGCGGGTGAAGATATCGATATTTTCGTAGCTTTGAATCGGGGTGAAATAGCGGAATATGCAAACTCACCTTTGAGAATTCGTAATTCGTTTGATAGACTCTGGCAGATCGTCCGAGCTGCGCCGCAAAGAGGAATCGCCCTCCCGGCAGACAAGGACGACGCTACAAGCAAGTCAGGTTAGAGAGCAATGGAATCGAAATTGTATGTGGGCAACCTGTCCTACAACACATCTGAAGACGATCTGCGAGATCTCTTCAGCCAGGCAGGCAACGTAAAAAGTGTCGCTTTGATTAAAGACCGTGAAACAGGCCGGTCAAAAGGGTTTGCCTTCGTCGAAATGAACTCCGACGATGACGCACAGAAAGCAATCGACCAGTTCCATGGTCAGCAGTTCCAGACTCGTACTCTGACTGTCAACATTGCTCGTCCACGTGAAGAGCGTCCACGCGGCAGCTTCGGCGGCGGCGGTGGGGGCGGCGGCGGTGGACGCGGCGGTCGTGATGGCGGCGGGCGTGGTGGACGCGATGGCGGCCGACCAGGTCGTGATTGGTAATTTTCGCCCAGCGTACAATTTGTGATTCTGAAGGCTGCGGGCAGTTTGTACATTAGTTACTGCTGATCGCAGCCAGCTCTTCCCCGCCTGAGTTGTGGCTCCGCATTTTTTGTGTGGTTCCTCTGGGGTGGTGGGTGTCAGTGTTGCAGTTGAGATGACGAATGGGCCGTTCGTCGTTGTTCGCAATGTGTTTGGTGAATTGATAGACGTGGATTTGTTTAGATGAATCCATGTCATCGTTCTTGGTTTCCCTTGCGTTTCGTGTGGAACTAAATGCTCCACGGGGGCGTTGGGGAGATTGTAGGTTGAAAGTGCACCGCTGTCGGAATTTCTATTTGTGTCCGCTATGTCCCTTTGAGGAATAACGCGGTCAACGGTCGCGGTGTTTTCTACTTTCTGGTTTTCGCTCGATGATCCTCCTCGGTTCTCAATCCCCACGCCGGATGGAACTCCTCTCCAGGATCGTTTCTGCTGAGCGAGTTTATGTGATTCCTTCTGAATCTGAGCTTGAGTCCGGTTTCGACGGGCTCCGTTGTACTGAAGAAATCTCTTCGCAAATTCTCTCAATTGCCGCAACAAAAAGAGATAACGTTTTAGGTCAGCTTGGTCTCTCTCTGGCCCCTGTAACTCCCGGTTGCCACCATGCGGAAAGACTGACGTTAGTGTCGGATGGTGGTGGGGTGATCACCGATTCTCCATCACTGAGTCGTCGCTCGCGGGAATGGCAGGCCTTGGTTACTGCTGATACCGTTGTCGTTGCGAGTGATTCGGAGCAAAACGCTGTCGTCTTAGGGAAGCCTGACGGTCCTGAATGGGAAGAAACGGTTCGTCGGTGGTTTATGGAGTACTACTCAGGCCGCGAACATCAGGTGATGACTGGTGTTTGTATGCTGGCCAGAGATGGTCGGTTTCGTGCCTTCTGCGTGCACACAAACATCCGATTTCGAACGATTTCTTTGCCACTACTGCGTTGGTACATCGAAACACGCGAACCACTTGGCAAAGCTGGCGGATATGGTTTGCAAGGGGCGGGGGAACTGTTTGTTGAGTCAATTCACGGAAGTTCCAGCAACGTGATCGGCCTTCCACTGGAACCTGTATGGCAGACTCTTTTTGACTGGAACTTGCTAGATACGATCAAATGAGTATCGAACAGAGGGGAATGCTTACCAGCGGTCTATGTTTGGTCGATTCCCGTGATGGGGACGATCTCGTAATCCTGGATTGAATTTTAGGGTCGGGTGAGAGCAGCTCCTGGAAAAATAAAACATGTCTGCCATGTGGTATTCCGTTTTTTCTTCTGTCGACATAGCTGCGAGGTCGGATAGCAGACGGAGACGGTCTGGTCACTGGTTGTGGCGTGCTGACATTCGCTAAATTGAACCGGCACTGTTCAGAGGCTTTCCAAGTTCAGTCTCGTCAGTGGTTTCAGGCCTGTGATGACACATTCTGCACTGGTGGTGACTTGGAGTTTGGGGCTTGCTGGTCCCAAAGCCGCCGTAGGTTCCGATCAGGCAAGCTGAATTTTGATTTTGGATTTGTTCACGTCATTGAGAGAAGCATGACAGCAAAATTGATCGACGGAAAAGCGACTGCAGCAAATTTGAACGCTCAGCTTGCGGAGAAGGTTGCAGAGTTTGAAGCTAGAACTGGCGTCAAACCTCATCTGGCGGCAATTCTTGTTGGCGATGATCCTGCCAGTGCTGTCTATGTGCGAAACAAACAACGTGCCTGTGCAACTGCTGGCATGCAGAGCACTTTACACCGCCTGAGTGGAGAGACGACTCAAGTCGAACTGCTCGGACTCATTGCCCAATTGAACGCAGATCCAACCGTTCACGGCATTCTTGTGCAACTTCCGTTGCCGTCTGGAATCGATGAGACCACCGTGCTCGATTCCGTTACTCCACTAAAAGATGTCGACTGCTTCCATCCGGAGAACGTCGGGCTGATGGTGCAGGGACGCCCCCGTTTTCTTCCGTGTACTCCAGCGGGATGTCAGTATCTGATTACGAATTCTGGTTTCGATACTCGCGGAAAGCATGCGGTCGTCATTGGTCGAAGTGAGATTGTCGGAAAACCGATGGGGATGATGCTTGTTCAGAAGGGGATGGGGGCTGATGCAACGGTGACGATTGCACACAGTCGCACAGCAAATCTGGCGGAAATCACCAGACAGGCGGATCTGTTGATCGCAGCGGTTGGCCGTCCGATGACCGTGACAGCTGATATGGTCAAACCGGGCGCATGTGTCATCGATGTTGGCACCAATCGAGTCGACAATAAACTTGTTGGTGATGTCGATTTTGATGCGGTCAAAGAAGTTGCTGGCTGGATTACACCAGTTCCAGGGGGCGTTGGCCCGATGACCATTGCAATGCTGATGGAAAATACATTGACAGCTGCCCGACACCAGACGGGTGAGTTGTCGTAATTTCAAATGGACTTTTGCAGGGGCGGCATCGTGGTGGTGTTGTCCCTGTTTTTATTTCGCCCAGGCTGGGACGTCACTGGCAACTTGCGGCATGCCCGTTGGTCGTTTGCTTTTTTTCTCGTCCGACGGAAGTGCCCAGTCATCGCTTTCAGAGGAATTGACGAGTTGGATCGTAGCTGCTTTGGCGGTCTCTTTAGAAAGTGATTCTGCAATTGGATTTGCTGGAAGTCCTTTGACCATTCCTCGAAGCTGACCCGAATTTTGTCGCGCTAACTGGCCGATATCGACGACCGGGCCGTGATTGGGAAGTTGCCAGATCGCTGTGTTATTCGCCAATGAAGGGGAATTGATCTCTGGATTGCGGATGTCCATTGTCATCTGCATCCGAGCGTCGGGCCATTCCAGCCGGATCGACATTGGCAAATGGGTGCCGTCGGGCAGAGTCGTGTACCGGTCCATTTTTGCTCTGGCGAGGACTTTCCCCCCGGGCAATCGCAGTTGATGCTCTTGAACACAACCAGTTTGAATGCTGACTCGAACGATTCGTTCAACGTCGTTTCCGAGTGTTGAGGCCTCAGTCGAAACAAGATCGATGGTGCCACTTTGAAGATTGGCTGGTTGAATCTCGAAGTCGCTTTCATTCAGCGGCATCACTCCGAAAACTTCCATCAGCCAGAGAGGGTGGATGTGAACCGGCATCTGAAGTTCCTGCAATGCCAGCCCGATATCATCGTGTGATGATGTCATCACTTGCGGCATTTCCTTGGACCAGATCCAGAAGCGTTCGTGATTCGATCCGATATCGACTTCCTGTCCGCCAGAAAGAGGATTGGAGACAAGAAGACGGAAGTTGCTAGGGGCCTCGACGGCAATTGAGGCCGGCAATGCAATCGGGACACCTTCGACGTGAAGTTTTACGTTACCTGATCGCCATGATTTCAGTGCAGAATGTTCTGAGGTCGAAACCAGATTACGGTTCAGATGGGCAATGACTTCAGGTTTAGATGATGTGACGGTGAGGACTGGTGCTGGTTTTTTGCTTGTCAGGTTGGCCCCCCAGCGGTGGGTTGCACATCCATTCAACAGGGAGACCGTGAGCAGGAACATTCCTGCTGCAACGGCGATGCCGTGAAGTGACTGGCTGGTTTTCATATTGCGAGTCCTCACGCAGCTTCCCAGCCACTGTTGATTTGGTGAGTGAGTGCCCGGCGCAGTTCTGAAATTTCGGACTCAGACAGTTGCTGGTCGCGGATTAAAAAGGGGCCCTCACCGCGCGATCCAGATAGCTCCAGGAATTCCACGTCGTCTACATTCTGAGTGCCGTCAAGACGCAGGCGTCGTTTCTGCAGCAGTGATAATGCAATCACATAACACAATTTTTCCTGAGCTGGATTGGGCGATTCCACCAGTTGCTCAAGAGTTTTCAGCAGAACTTCAGGATCGGTAACGGATGCTGTTTGGGCCTCTGGAAAAGGAACCTGGCATCGCCAGTGTCCCAAGGCACCTTCGGGAACTCCCTGCCAGCCTTCTTCGCTGAAGTCGAGACGTTCCTGCTGGCCTTCTTTTTCAATCAGCACGGAATAGCAGATCGCCCCGGGAACCAGAGGTTTTCCGGTTCCGGCACAGGTTTTCGTAATTGGGCGAAATCGATAGTCCATGCGACTCGTGAAGCGCGAGCTAATCTATGTCTTTGGCTTTCAAAGATGACCGTCACTCAAAACCGTGGGTAAACAACAGTTCGGAGACATCCTAAATCGAATTTCGACTTTGCCTCAAGATGAATTTTGTGTCAGGCGTGCGTTTCGATGTGTTTGTAAGTGCCTTTTAATTCGAGAGATAGGGCATTGTGTTGCGTCACTGGAAGTTGGTGAAGCAAATTTGAGTGGATTGCAGGCGAAGAAGGAACCTCTTTGGGGTTACGCAACTCCCCTAGTTTGACTTGAAGGTGAATTCACTTTCCGGAACTCCGGTGTTCTCTCAAGTAAGAGGAAGGTGAAGTTCGAAACCGGGTTTTCGCGTTCGAAATCGGACTCGTCAGTTCGAAAGACGGGTCTACAATTCGGCAAGAGGAAATGGAGGGAGCAATGCGAATCCAATGGCCCGGCTTCGAATTGAAAGATCCACCATCAGCAAAGGGCACTGTTGTCCTGTTGCACGGTCTCGGGGCGTCAAGCTGGCTGTTGGCCTTGCTTGCCCGACGGTTGAGACAGCAGGGATACCGCGTCGAAAACTGGGGATATTACAGCGTACGTCAGTCCTTAGAACTGTTGATCCCACAGTTCCAGTCGCGATTCGAAGTGTTGCATAAGTCGATTGGGAATAGCGAAGGGGGGCTGTATATCGTAGCCCATAGCTTGGGATCGATTATTACCAGAGCGGTACTGGCAGAAGTCGAAATGCCACGGTTGCAACGTGTGGTCATGCTGTCGCCACCAAATCGTGGATCACATTTCGCAACGAAAGTGGGGCCTTACCTGAAGTGGTGGACCCCGCTTGTCGACGAACTGTCAGATCGCGAAGACAGTTTTGTGAATCGACTCCAAGGGAAGATGCCAGCGAATCTGGAGCTGGGGATTATCGCAGCAGAGTGGGATTATGTCCTCACGGAGATGACGACGCATCTCGAATGCGAAGTTGATCACATTACGGTCCCAAGCCGACATACCGGCTTGGTTCTTCGCCAGAGTGCTGCCCAGCAGATTCTCCACTTCCTCGAACATGGAAGGTTTCATCACAGTCCATGTCTGATCTGCGAGTCCGGTTCAATCGCAGAGTCTGAACTGGTCGCGAACCTTGCGACGGAACTGGGATCTGATGGGCACAACGAGATCCGCGCTGTCGAGTGATGCCGATCCGACTTGCCAAAGAGACAGATCGGTCTAATTCACTTTGGACTCAGTTTCGGCTTGTGCAACAACGGTCGTGCAGAAGTTGTGTCGACGGAGAAAATCCACTGCTTTAGGGAAGACTTCAACGCAGTCTGTATGGCCGCCGGAAAGTGAAATTAATTCTGATGACGGGTTGGCGCTGTGGAGTTGCTCCGCATGGAAGTAAGGAAGCAACTCGTCACGGTCTCCATGCAGGATCAGCATGGGGACATTCAGGTTTGGAACAACTTCGAGGTTGTTGAACGTATTCGTGATGAAGTAGGAGAACGGACCAAATCGTGGTTTGGCCGCATTGGTGATGGAACTGAAAGTCGATTCCAGCACAATCGCATTGAACTTGCGCTCGCGAGCCAACGCACAGATCGCGCCTCCACCGAGTGCGCGACCGTAACCAATCACGCGACTGGCATCGATCCCTGGTTGTTGAATCGCCCAATCGTATGCAGCAACTTGTGATTGCTGAATGGCTTTCTCTGAAGCGACGCCGACAGAACGACCGTATCCGGGATATTCCGCCAACAGAACGGCAACACCGTTGCTGCGGAAATCGTCAAACTGGTCGACGACAAGATCAATGGCTTTCTTATTGCCGTGGCAATACACCATCAACGGAGCATTCGCGGACGTTGAGTGATTTGTTGGCCGCAGCAAGATCACTTCAATCTGTCCTCCCGGCGTGTCGAGTTTCACGAACTCTGCGCGCGGATCAAGAGCCGGAGGAACTGCCGGAACGGGAGGAGCCGGAAAAACAATGGTTTGTTCAACCGCCGAAATCACCAAAGGTGCGGTGTAAGAGTTCACTGCCAGAAAGCCACCCAGACACAATGCCCAATTCCCGATTCGACGTGAGCCGGTGGATGTGCGATGTGAGGATGCGTGATCTGCAACTTGCATGGGCACCAATACCATTGAATGATCTTGAATCAAAGCGCCATATGGCATCCCTGCGCCGGTTCTGCGGCGTCAGTCAGCCTTTGACTTTCCTTGAGAGGAAGCCTCTTTGATTAGTGCCGGGGAGTCGCAAGAGGTGGGATGAACAGCAAGGAAATCTCTTCTGGAAACCCATTCCTGCTGTGAATCGCACCGGCGGCAACATCAGTCCCTGATGAGGATTGATGGCTGTGGAGAAGGTCGACCCGGTGCATGCGATGAGATCAATTGAAAAAGCAAAAGAGCATGTCTCGCTTACGAAACATGCTCTTTTGGAAGTAGTACTCGTGCTATCGGAAAAGTTTTCCTAGCCGGTTTGTGACACAAATCTGTTCAGATCGAGTTCTTCGGCAGGGAAACGCTGAGAAAGTGCAGACTTATTCTCCAATTCCGAGCTTGCGTTCGACAGCCTGACTCAGGGTTTCGCGAACCAGTTCAACTGGAATGCGATCGTAAACCTGTGCGAAAAAGCCTTCCACGATCATGTGCATTGCTTCATATCGGGAGAGCCCGCGACACATGGCGTAGAAAACCTGTTCTTCGTCGACGCGGCCGGCTGTTGCCCCGTGCGTGCAGCGGACGTCATCGGCTTCGATTTCCAGGCCGGGAATGGCGTCGGATCGAGCATCAGCACTCAGCATAAGAGAATCGTTACGCTGATAGCCATCGGTTTTCTGGGCATCAGGATCGACTTTAATCATCCCTCGCCAGACAACACGTGATTTGTCGCGGCAAACTTCCTTGTACAGCAGATCCGACTTGGTGTCAGGCTGGTGGTGAGTCTGCTGGGTATAGTACGAAAGCAACTGCTTATCGGTGGCGAATGTCACACCATTGACCTGAGCAGATGCTCCGCGTCCATCGAGGTGGACATCCTGATGGATGTGAGCAAAGCGGCTTCCGAGGGCAGAGACGGTCCACTGCAATGTGGAATCGCGACCAACTCGTCCTGACTGATGAGCAAAGTGGCGAACATTCATGTTCCAGTTTTGCAACTGCACATAGCGAAGGTTGGCACCAGCACCGATGATCAGTTCCACTGCTCCAACGTGAAGCCCTTCGGTTTCAGTTGACGTTGAAGCCGTTTCTTCCAGCAGCGTGGCTGAAGCTCCATCTTCCAGAATGACCAGTGTGTGGCTCAGATCGGTCATCCCGTTCTGCTGCAGCGTGATCAGACTATAGAGTGGAACTTTGACTTCGACATTTCGCGGGACGAAGAGGACGGTTCCGCCTGTCCAGAATGCGGCGTGCCAAGCTGAGAATCGGTCGGTTGAAGGATCAACAGCGCGAGTGAGGAAGTATGGTTCGAGTTTTTCACGGTGCTCAACGAGCAGCTTCGAGAGACTACCGAACAGAACACCCTTCTGTTTCAACTCATCACTCAGCGATTCGGCGACGCAATGGCCATCGACGTGAGTGACGGCGCCTCCGAATTCTGCGCGGCCTTTCATCAGCGTCGAAACAGCTTCGGCCTGTTCCGGCCGCGGTGCTGTCTGGTACTTCTCCGGGCGGAAAGTCCGCAATTCCAGTCGGCGGTATTCCTCTGGATCGAGTTCGGTCTTCAGCCGTTCCTGATACAGCGAATAAGCCTGGCGGCGAGCTTCCTGAATCCAGTCCGGTTCCTGTCTGGTTGCCAGGAAGGCGTCAAAGGCGGCTTGTTGAAAGCCGGAATGTGAAACTGCCATGGAAGCCATAATTCACTGCCGCAAAATTCGAAGGTCAAAATTTGATATCCCTGATGCGGTGCCGACGGACGGAATGAATGGTGTGATTCCAATTCGTCGGCACTGGATCTCAGGGCCTCATCACGCAGTCGGACTCACTGAGTCGACTGCAATCATCATCCTGAAATTGTACTCGATTGCGACGGGCAAATATTCAATATCTGCAGTGACGCAATGCGGATTCAGGAGATGACTCCGGAACTGTCGCGCCTGTTGCGGTTAGCTCAGTAATCCGTAGTTCTGCAATGTTACTTTCAGTTTGCCCATGTCAGCAGCGGACAGCTGTGTCAGTGGCAAACGGACTTCCCCTGTGTCTCGGCCGAGAAGTTGCATCGCGGCCTTGAGTGGGATTGGATTGGTTGCCAGTCCGAGCATGTCCCGACAAAGCGGAAACAGCTTGTGATGGGCTTTCTGGGCAGCTGCGATGTCGCCGCTGTTCCATGCGGAAATCAATGCCATCATGTCTTTCGGGATGATGTTTCCGGCGACAGAAACCACGCCGCTTCCTCCGATGGAGAGCAGTGGCAATGTCAGCGAATCATCTCCGGAAAGCAGAGTGAGATCGCTTCCGTTCAGGATCTGTGATGCCTGATCGAGTGAGCCTGTCGCTTCTTTGATCGCGACAATGGTCGGCAGCTCTGCAAGTTTGCAGATCGTGTCCGGTTCCATATTTTTTGCGGTACGACCAGGAATGTTGTACAGGATGATAGGCAGGTCAACAGATTCGGCAACCGCTTTGAAGTGCTGGTAAAAACCGTCCTGCATTGGCTTGTTGTAGTACGGGGTCACCATCAGGGCGCCGTCTACTCCGGCATCCTTGGCCCGTTTTGTCAGACGGATCGCTTCGGCGGTCGAGTTTGATCCTGTGCCAGCCATGACCTTGATTCGTCCAGCGGTATGTTCCGCGACGATTGCGATGACGCGTTCGTGCTCGTCATGGCTCAAAGTCGGGCTTTCGCCTGTGGTTCCGCATGGGCAGATGCAGTGTGTTCCCTGCTCGACATGCCAATCGACCAGTTTACGGAGTGCGTTCTCGTCGACCTGGCCATCTTTGAAGGGCGTGATCAGAGCAACTGTCAAACCAGCGAATTGTTCTCCCTTACGGGCCATGACCTTCTCCAGCGCCGCTTCCAGCGGTCAGATTGTCTCGACGAGTGTTTTGATTGTCACAAAAGTGATCTGCAATCAATCTGCAGTGTAGTGCAGAGATATATTAAGAATGGATTCTAGACGGACTGAATCGGATTCGAAAGTCCTGACAAGGCTGGAACCTGTGAGACGGCAGGTTTCCGAGCGTCTGGCGGGAGGATAGAATGGAATGCGTTGATGTTTGTTGATTTCCGGAGACAAACTGGGGTGGGGCAAAGAATTCCTTCCAACCAGTCTGGCAAACTGGAAGCAACTTTCATTACGCTGGGAGACTGCGCCCGATTTCGGGGCGGAGGTGGTATTCCTGATGTCTTTTGATGCAGTCTCTGTAGATAAAGTGTCATTGATCTGCCGAGCCCAGGGCGCCCTGCGCGGTTCATGGTTGTATTCATGCCGGCTGATGAATGTAGGTGACTTGCAGGGAGGCATGTGGTGTCTCTGACACAACTGCTTGAAAGTAAATTCCGAGGTGATATCCGCTTTCGCGGACAGGCTTATCTTCAGGCAGACCGCGTATCGATTGTACGAGTTACTGCAGATGATTTGCACGCTGTTGTTCGGGATGGAGTTGAATATCAAACGCACTTGAGTCGCCTGGAAGGTGACTTGAGGATGTATTGCTCGTGCGTTGGGGAAGGTCAAACTCGTGACCCCGCCTGCAAGCATCTTTGGGCAACAATTCTGGCTGTTGATGCTGGCTCCTATCTAACCGCGCCTGCGAAGCCGGGAGCTGTTCCGCCGTTTGTCTCGGATACTCGTTATACACCGCTGGATCTGTCTTCCTGGGATGAGGACGATTTTGAAGGGGGAGATGTTTTCATCCCTTCTGATCCAAAATCGTCAGCGGTCGCGAGAGCAACCGCGTCTGCAGCAGCAGCCGTTCGTCCGCAGCCACGCGAGTGGGAAACAAAACTCCGGGATTTGCGAAATCAGATGCCAGCTTCGGCCAAGCCGGGGGTGTCGTCCGAGTCTCGTGAACGCGAAATCTTCTACGAAGTTGATATTCCGGAAAGTCGGAAGTCCCAGCAGCTTGTCATCCAGACATCACAGCGGCAGCGCCGCAGTAATGGTCAATGGGGCAAACTGAAGCCATTGAAGATCCGCCCAGGACGACTTGAGGAAGTCGATCACGCCGATGATCGCCGGATTCTTGCGTTCCTCGCAGGGGGGACACCGGAGCGAACCGGTTGGATGGCGCAACAGGCCGAGTTCCAGACTTCGGTCTATCGCTATCGTGTTCCATTTGAACTATGCACTTTGATTCTGCCACTTATGGCAGGGTCCAAGCGTCTTCGATTTCTTGATGAATCAGAAGCGGAACAGCCGCCGCTTGTCTGGGATGAAAATCAAGTTTGGCAGCTTTGTTTATGCCTTGAGCAGATGGAAGACGAGAGCTGGGAATTGCATGGCGAAGTTCGTTCTGGCGATAAGAAACTGCGGATCGAGAAGTGTGATTTGCTTCTTCCCGGCGGTCTCGTTATTCACCAGAATATGATTGCCAAACTGGAAGACTTCGGAGCCTTTGACTGGATTCCGATGCTTCTGGGCGATCAGAAGTTCACCGCCAAAAAGAACGAAGAGCAGGATCTCGTTGACTGGTTGCTGGATATGCCAGCGCTGCCCCAGCTCGATCTGCCGAAGACGCTGCAACTGGAAGAGGTACGACCTGTTCCAGAGCCTCGGCTTCTGTTCCGCTCGCCTTCAAAACGTGGCTGGAAACACGAGCGAATTCACGCCAACGTCGAATTCGAATACGACGGCACGCGTGTACGCGGCTCGAACGTCCAGTGGGCGGTTGTGCAACGCGACCAAGGACGCTGCCTGTTGAGAGATCAACAACGGGAACCAGCGTTTTGGGCTCAGCTGGATAGCCTTGGGTTCCGCAGACTTGTTGATCATCGGCAGGCAGCACACGATGTCGATATCGGCGTCGGTGAACTGGGACGTGCTGTGCGAACACTGGTGAACAGTGGATGGCAGGTTCATGCCGACGGTAAAGAAGTCCGCCAGCCTGCTGCGATGAAGTTCAATGTCCGCTCAGATATCGACTGGTTCGAACTGACCGCCGACGTCGATTTCGATGGACAGAAGGCAAACTTCCCTGAGTTGCTGGCCGCTCTGTCCCGTGGTGATTCCACGATCCGTCTGGACGATGGATCCTTGGGAATTTTGCCAGAAGAGTGGTTGCAGCAGTATGGCATTCTCGCCGGACTGGGGAATGTCAGTGAAGACGGCGTCAAGTTCTCGACCGCTCAGCTCGGTCTGGTTGATGCCCTGCTGTCCAATCAGGAACATGTCGACTTTGACGAACGCTACATCGAAGTTCGCACCAAACTGGAATCGTTCGACGGTGTCACACCTCGTGCGGAACCAGTGAACTTCAAAGGGCAATTGCGGCCTTATCAGCGTGAAGGTCTCGGGTGGCTGCACTTCCTCCAGGATTACGGCTTCGGCGGCTGTCTTGCGGACGACATGGGTCTGGGTAAAACCGTTCAAATGCTTGCACTTCTGCAGGAACGCAAGCAGTCGCGCGGGTATCATTTGCCGTCACTCGTGATCGTTCCAAAGTCCTTGATGTTCAACTGGATTCAGGAAATCATCAAGTTTGCTCCGGAACTCACCCACATGGAATACACCGGACCAGAGCGTGTTGCGCTCCGTCCGAATATCCCTACAACCGACTTGATTCTGACAACTTACGGAACGTTGCGTCGCGACATTCTGGAGTTGAAAGATCAGGATTTCGATTACGTTGTGCTCGACGAAGCACAGACAATCAAGAACGCTGCGTCTCAGGCGGCCAAGGCGTCTCGCCTGTTGAAAGCCAAAAACCGCGTTGCATTGTCTGGTACGCCGATCGAAAACCATCTTGGCGACTTGTGGTCCATCTTTGAGTTCTTGAACCCTGGGATGCTGGGACGCAGTTCCGCATTCAAGGTTCTGGCAACGGAAGCCTCAAACGAGCAGTCTCGCAGAACGATTGCCTCTGGGGTCCGTCCGTTTGTTTTGCGAAGAACAAAAGGCCAGGTAGCCAAGGACTTGCCGGATAAATTCGAAGAGACCATTTACTGCCAGATGGGCGAGCGGCAGCAGCAGCTTTACGACGAAATGCGAGAATACTACCGCGATTCGTTGTTGGGCATGGTCAAGAAACAAGGGATGGGCAAGAGTCGGATGCACGTGCTCGAAGCACTGTTGCGACTCCGTCAGGCCGCCTGTCACCCTGCGTTGCTTGATAAAGGAAGCGAAGACGACGAATTCGCCAAACTGGATGTGCTTTGTCCACAGTTGGAAGAGCTCATTCAGGAAGGGCACAAATCGCTGGTCTTCTCCCAGTTCACAAGTATGCTGTCGATCGTCAAGAAGCATCTGGACCGCCGTGGGGTGAACTATGTTTACCTCGACGGTCAGACCAGAAAGCGAAAGCAGGTTGTCGATCAGTTCCAGAACGACCCGAATACGACTGTCTTCCTCATTTCGTTGAAGGCAGGGGGACTCGGTTTGAACCTGACCGAAGCAGAGTACGTGTTTTTGCTGGACCCATGGTGGAACCCTGCCGTCGAAGCTCAGGCGATCGACCGGGCACACCGAGTGGGGCAGACAAAGCAAGTCTTTGCGTATCGACTCATCTGCCGTGGTACGGTGGAAGAGAAGATTCTCGAACTGCAGAAGCAGAAGCGGGAACTGGCCGACGCGATCCTCGAATCGGAAGGCACACCGCTTGGCGATCTGACAACCGACGATCTCGAACTGTTGCTGTCCTAAGCAAAGCACGTCTGAACAAGCTTCAGTCAAATTTGTGAAGGATTGTCTTTCAAACGTCTCTGTCACGGTCATGCGTGGCAGAGACGTTTTTTGTTATACTTGCAGTCGTTGTAACTCAGGCTTGTCCACACGCAGGGGATTGCTCTAGACCCTGGCTGCGACAGAGGCGCGTATGGGAATCGGAGCCGAACTGACAGGGGTGAAACAGACGCTGTTCATCACTCTGCTGGCCAAAGCGGCTGAGAGTCAATTAAACGACTCCCTTCTTCAGGATGAGTTTGCTTCACGTGCGGCCAAAGAACTGGACATCGACTCCACACAGATTCGGCTGACACACGACGGCATGATTGCGATTGCGGTGCGAGCCAAAATTCTGGATGACTGGGCTCGGCAGTTTCTGAGCAAGTTCCCTGATGCGACGGTTCTGCATCTGGGGTGCGGACTGGATAGCCGATTCTATCGACTGAATGTTCCAGCATCCGTTCAGTGGTTCAATGTCGATTTCCCGGATGTGATTCGGTTGCGAGAACAGCTTTATCAGGACTGTCCCGGAATGCATTCCGTATCGGCATCGATTACGGAAGCTGGCTGGTTGCAGATGATTCCTGTCGATCGCCCTGTATTTGTGCTGTCTGAAGGAGTCTTTCCGTATCTTCTCCCGTCGGAAGTCAGACACTTGTTGCATGAGATTACGACGACGTTTTCTCAAGGCGAAATCGCTTTTGATTCTTATCCCCGACTCGCATGCTGGTGGTTGAATCGACATCATTCGATTCGGGCAACGGGTGCGAAACTGAAGTGGGCGGTGAACGATCCTCAACAAGTGGAAAAGTGGAACTCCCATCTCAAACTTGTCGAAGTCTCGGACGGTTTTCCGACGGATCAACTGGCCCGATTTTCTGTACCAAACCGACTGCTGATGAGTCTGCCAGTGCTTCGCAGTATGATGCGATTATTGCGATTCCAGTTCTCAGCGGATTCCTCCTATCATGCTCCGGCGTAATGACCATGTTGTGGCCGGTCCTGACCGGTTCTGAAATTTCCTGTTGTCCTCCTTGCTGGCCTTCTCGTTGACGATTCATGTCTGAAATCATTTACCGCACACATCGTCATGAAAACGGTTGGGTCAGTTCGGCTCGATATTCTCCATGTGAGATCTATCGATATACATTGCAACGAGTGTGGGATGAATCTGGCCCGATGGTCTCCTTCATCGGGCTGAATCCCTCAACAGCAACTGAAATCGAGAACGATCCGACGGTTCGACGCTGTATTGGATACGCTCACTCGTGGGGATTTGGAGGAATGCGCATGCTGAATGCCTTTGCTCTCCGATCTACCGACCCGCGAGGACTCAAACAGATTGATGATCCCGTTGGCCCAGACAACGACTTCTGGCTGAAGAAGATGACGAAAGATGTGTCGTTGACGGTTCTTTGCTGGGGAGTTCACGCAGAATTGAATGAGCGGCATGCTCACATCGTCAAACTGTTGAGAAAAGCGTCCCGAGATGTGCATTGTCTGGGAGTGACAAAAGCCGGTTACCCGAAGCACCCTCTCTACCTGAAGCAATCGCTGCAAGCGGTGCCGTTTCTGGATGGAACCGCTGCCGGGGTCTAGCGTCCTGGGGGCTGTTCCGCATCCTTGCAGGCGGACGGACTGACCAAGCATAAGGCGATTCGAAATAGTCGTGTCGCAGTTTCTTGCCCTGAAACACGAGAAGCCCAAGTGGGCTCTCACCTCCACTCGGGCTTCTTTGTGATTCACATTGTGAACTTCGACAGGAATCTAGCCCTTTCTCAAGGGGCCGGACGATTCCTCGTGTGGTCTTGGCGTTTCTCTCACCAGACCAACTCAATCACCGAAGAAAGTCTTCTGCATTCTCTGTGCCATTGATCACTTGGATTGATGGTTTGAGTTGCCTTAAGTGATTCTGTTGTCGGTTGTTGTGTCGATATGGCGGGAAATTTTAATAAGTGGGCCTGGATGTGTTCCGTGTAAAACTTGCAGGCAAAAACGCGTTAATTTGCAAGATCTACTGAGCGGCAGGCGAGGGTTTGGGGTGTTTAGGGGAAATCCTGAGGGCGGAATTGTGTGAAAACTGGAGTGTTCGGCTCCCTGTTTTCTCCCCTCAAAAACGCCAGGACGAAGTGGAAGTGGCACTATGCCTGAGGCTGATGGGCAGCGGTTGCCATCGCTTCTGCATATGCCTGAAGCTCCTTCAAAGCCGCTTCACGCGAGTCACCATTCCCAAGCTTCTCCTGATGGCGAACAATCGCGGAACCGACGATGACTCCCTGAGCGAGGCCACGGAGTGGTTCAACATGCTCAGGGCGACTGATTCCAAAGCCCACGGCAAGCGGAAGATCTGTTTCTTCCTTCAGCCAGGCCAATTGCTCAAGAACAGCATTGGCGACCGAGTCACGCTCACCAGTTGTTCCAGCGACAGCGACGATGTAAACAAATCCGGACCCTTGGGCCAGAATCTCTTTGACTCGTTCTCGTGGTGTCGTTGGAGCGATGAGCTGAATCAAGTCGAGTCCGCGAGCCTGCGTCAGTGCGAACAGATCTTTGGCTTCGACTCCCGGAAGATCAGGGACGATCAGGCCGCTGATGCCAGATTGAACGCAGCGATCCAGAAACTTCTCGACACCGGTGCGGAAGATCAACGCAAATGAAACCATGCCAACCAGTGGCGGCAGGTTGTCGCGTTTTACCTGCTCCAATGCGGTGAAAATTTGGCCAACATGGACTTCTTTTTTGAGCGCTCGGGTGTAAGAAGCCTGAATGACCGGTCCGTCTGCGATGGGGTCGCTGTAAGGAAACCCGATTTCAATCAGGTCCACTCCAGCAGCGGCGAGAGAGCGCAGGGTCGCTTTGGTTCCTTCGAGATCAGGATCGCCTGCTGTGATAAATGGCATAAACGCCATCTTCCCAGTGGCCTGTAATGCGGCGAAGGTCTCACGAATGCGATTGGACACTCTCAACTCCTGACAAACATGAACTCGCCGCAGGGACGTTCAATCTAAAGTGGCAATGGGGAGGTTTTCAGTAGTCGTAAATCAATTGTCACTGACCAGTGTTCGCTGACCAGTGTTCTGGCCGGCCTGCGTGTTTTGTCGCCTGCGGAAATCGGACAAGACGTTCCGCATCTGGCGTTCACGCGAGTTCACTTAGATATCGAGGTTCAACAGTCTGGCGACTTCGTTGACATCTTTATCGCCACGGCCGGAGAGGCAGACGACGACGACATCATCTTTTGAACGCCCGCGTGCGGCTTTCACAGCCTGAGCCATGGCATGGCTGCTCTCGACCGCTGGTAGAATCCCTTCGAGTCTGGCGACTTTCTGGTACATCTCCAATGCATCGTTGTCGTTTGCGGTGACGTAGTTCACACGCCCTGTATCTTTCCAGTAAGCATGTTCGGGACCGACACCGGGATAATCGAGTCCAGCCGAAATCGAGTGAACATCGAGTGTCTGGCCGTCATCATCCTGCAGAACATAGCTGTAGCTGCCGTGCAGAATTCCCCGGTTTCCGTAACTCAAAGCACTGGCGTGATCGCCTGGTTTTGAGCCGCGCCCGCCCGCTTCGACGCCTGTCAGAGCAACGTCATAATCTTCGACGAAGGGATAGAACATTCCGGCAGCATTTGAACCACCGCCAACACAGGCGACCACTTCGTTTGGAAGACGCCCCAGCGTTTCAAGGCATTGCGCTCGTGTTTCGCGTCCGATCACTGACTGGAAATCGCGGACAATCATCGGGAATGGGTGAGGGCCGACGACTGATCCCAGGATGTAGTGCGTGGTTTCAACAGTTGCCATCCAGTCGCGGAGAGCCTCGTTCACAGCGTCTCGCAAGGTGCGTGATCCCGAAGTCACCGGGCGAACTTCTGCTCCCATCGTTTTCATCAGGAAGACGTTAAGGCGCTGTCGGCGAATGTCCTCTTCGCCCATGAAGACCACGCACTCGAGTCCGAATCTGGCACAGGCTGTGGCCGTGGCAACTCCGTGCTGGCCGGCACCGGTTTCTGCGATGACTCGCTTTTTGCCCATCCGTAGAGTTAGGAGGGCCTGTCCGACGGTGTTGTTGATTTTGTGAGCACCGGTGTGATTCAGGTCTTCGCGTTTGAAGTAAATTCTTGCGCCGCCAGCATATTCCGTCAGGCGTTCCGCAAAATAAAGAGGACTTGGCCGCCCGATGAATGTTCTCTGCAGGTGTTCGAGCTGCGCGAGAAACTCAGGGTCGCGTTTGGCGCGTTCATATTCCTGAGTGAGCTCATCGAGAGCCTGCATCAGGGTTTCTGGGACGAACCGACGTCCGAATTCGCCGAATCGGCCTGATGCGTCCGGAACATTCTTGTTTGCAACCGCCATACCACCGCGCCTTGAGCGACATCCGAAAGGATCATCCGGTCAGAATCTGGACCAGATGAAAGACAAAGCTACGAATCTTTGAGATTATGGATTTCTGATCCCTGACGTCAACACGCTGGACCACATTGACCGGGTTGAAAGCCTCGACTGATCTGATGGATTGTCCGAAATTCGGCCCCAACGAATTATTGGAACCGAGATTGTCACTGAGAGACAGTTTTGACGGCAATGGGGTTCGCGGCGGATTCATGGACGGACAGGACGGTGAGTGTTAATGTGATTGGCACCTTATGACTGTCACACGCGACAGAATCCGGTCACTCCCGGAGTTGACGGCAAAACTGCGTGAAGTTGATTCGTTCCGAGATGTCGTTGCGTCCCTGAAAAGGGGGGCGAGCGGGACAATTGACGGCGCGTGGGGTTCGTCATGCGCACTAGCCTTTGCTGCGATTGCTCAGGAAACAACAAACCCGCTGGTGGTTGTTCTGCCTCGCATCAGCGATGTGGAGGACATGGCATCTGATCTGGCGTCCTTGCTCCCGGAACCGCCAGTCGTCTTTTCAGCGTGGGAAACTCTTCCGAAAGAGCGTTCCATCAAGGATGCCGTGTTCGGGGCTCGATTGCGAGTTCTTCAAAGACTGGAATCGGAAGCTCCCCCGAAAGTCATTGTCACAGCGTTCCCGGCGATTCTTCAGCCCGTTCCTGCAAAGGAATCCAGATCCGACGGAACATTGTTGCTGAAGGTGGGCGATACGATCGATTCCGAGCATCTGCTCCGATGGTTGGTCGAACGAGGCTTTGAACGCGTCTCGGCAATTGAGATGACCGGCGAGTTCAGTGTTCATGGCGGAATCATTGATATCTTCCCCCCGGCAGCAATCGACCCGATCCGGATGGAATTGTTTGGGGACGAAATCGATTCTCTGCGGACATTCAGCGTCGAAACGCAAAGAAAAGTCGAAGACCTGAAGTCTGTTTCGATCACGGCAATCGCCCCTGCTGAATCTGAGCAGGAATCACGGCAGTATGAGGCCAGTTTTCTGGATTCGCTGCCTGCCGGCTCGTGGATCGGATTGACTGAGCTGCGTGATATCGTCGATGAGGGAAAGCGGTTTCTGCAACGATTGGAGAACCCCAGAGGGCTCTTCGGCGTTGACGCCACGATGGCACGCTGTACGGAGTTTTCAACCGTCAGTGTCTCTGCGTTAAACACTGGCAGCTTCGATACAACGGCTCATCTGAAGATCGAGTCGATTGAACGATTTACCGGCCCCAAGACCGAAGTGATTCAGGAGCTGGCCAGCGTTCTGCTCAAGGACGAACAGGTTCTGATTGCCTGTCATAATGAAGGAGAGCAGACCCGACTCGCGGAAATGATTCGCGAAGTTGACCCCAAGCTGGAAGATCAGATTCAGCTTTGCATCGGGACCGTGACTCACGGTTATCGTTTAATCTCGCAGAAAGTCCTGGTCCTCAGCGATAACGAACTGTTCAATCGGGCCAATGTTCGGCTTCCACAGAAAAGAACCAGCAATCGAGCGACAAGTCGAGCGATTGACAGCTTTCTGGAATTGAACGAGGGAGATCTTGTTGTTCACCTGACCCATGGTGTGGGGCGGTATCAGGGGATGCAACTGGTTGAACGGGAAGGCGGACAGGAAGAACATCTTGTCATCGAATTCCGGGATGGGGTTCGCATCTTCGTGCCTGTCACGTTGATCCACCTTGTACAGAAGTATGTCGGTGCCACACAGTCTTCTCCCAAGCTCGCTAAAGTCGGGGGAACAAGTTGGGCGAGCAACAAGAAGAAGGTTGCTCAGGCTGTTTCCGACATGGCGGCGGACATGTTGAAGCTGCAGGCGAAGCGGGCGATGCAACCGGGGTTGGCGTGTCCACCGGACAGCAAATGGCAGCAGGAGTTCGACAGTTCGTTCCCCTTTGTGGAAACGCCAGACCAGTTGCATGCCATCGAGGATTGCAAAGGAGATCTGCTGCAAACCCGACCGATGGACCGTCTGATTTGCGGAGACGTCGGGTTCGGAAAAACAGAAGTGGCAATGCGAGCGGCGTTCAAAGTCGTCGATGCCGGACGTCAGGTCGCAGTGCTGGTGCCAACGACAGTCCTTGCCGAACAGCATTACCGGTCGTTCTCACAGAGAATGGCGGAATTCCCCATTCAAATCGCTTCGCTTTCGCGATTCAGCACGAAGTCTCAGCAACGCAAAACGCTGGAGAAACTGGAAGCAGGCGGAATCGACATCGTGATCGGGACCCACCGTCTCGTCTCACAGGATGTGCGGTTTCGAAACCTCGGGTTACTGATTGTCGACGAAGAGCAACGGTTTGGTGTCGCTACAAAAGAGCTTCTGAAACAGTTGAGGATGAACGTTGACGTTCTCACCCTCAGCGCAACACCGATCCCCAGAACGCTGCATCTCTCGTTGCTGGGGATTCGCGATATCTCAAACCTCACAACGCCTCCGCAAGAACGACTCCCCGTTGAAACCAGAATCGCACGCTGGGACGCGGATTTGATTCGTTCCGCGATCATGCGGGAGTTTAACCGGAGTGGTCAGGTCTATTTTGTTCATAACCGTGTTCACGATATTCAGCAGGTCGCTGATCGGTTGCAGGCGATTGTTCCTGAAGCACGTATTGCGATCGCACATGGGCAGATGCACCCGGATGCTCTGGAAGAGAGCATGGTCAAGTTCGTCAACGGAAAAGCGGACATTCTCGTTGCGACAACCATCATTGAGAGTGGTCTGGATATTCCCACTGCGAACACCATTTTCATTGATCAGGCTGAGATCTATGGGCTCTCCGAACTCCACCAGCTCCGCGGGCGAGTCGGACGTGATAAGCATCGTGCGTATTGCTATCTGCTTGTTGGTGAGAGCCGCTCATTGAGTGGAGTGGCGGCCAGACGACTGAAGGCGATTGAGGAATTCAGCGAACTTGGCGCCGGATTCAAGATTTCCATGCGGGATCTGGAAATCCGCGGGGCCGGAAACATTCTCGGTACAGAGCAAAGCGGGCATATCGCGACAGTGGGATATGAACTGTATTGCCAATTGCTTGAGAACGCGGTTCGACGCTTAAAAGAACTGCCTCCACGAGAGAGTCCTCACGTTAATCTCGATCTGCCTGTTTCTGCTTATTTGCCGGGAAGCTATATCCCGCCGGGCAAACAGAAGATTGATGTCTATCGCAAACTGTCGTCCGTTTGCACCGTCTCCGAACTGGAAGAACTCGCTGAAGAGTTGCGTGACCGGTTTGGACCACTTCCAGAGGAAGCGATCCGGTTTATTTCATTGAAAGAACTGGAATTGCTCGCATACGCCTGGGGGATCGACGGAATTCGGCTTGAAGAAGACCGGTTCGCTGTTTTCAGTTACACCGACGACCAGCGAATTCATACCCTCGCTGGACGCTATGGGCGCGATCTGCGCATCGTCGACCGGCGAAATGCTTACCTTGTTTTGCCGGTCAAGACCCCGACGGGACCAAAATTGGTCGACTTTCTGAAATCCGTGTTGCGTTAATTCCGCAACTGGGAGTAAGAAGCGAAGGCGATCCCCTGTACAGGGATTCGACTTGAAGTCATCAGCTGGGTGATTATCTGCAGTTTTGTGGATAACTCCTTGTCTGTTAGTGACTTCTGGTGGTTTTTCAGTTTCGGGCCTTCAACCAGCCATAACCGATGTCCCATTTTCGAAGTGCTGTTGTTCTCGCAATCGCTCTCGGGGCAGGCTGCG
>JBEBTF010000002.1:0-56150 GCA_040393865.1 Planctomicrobium piriforme
TTTTGGTACTGTTCGTCAAGGTTCGAATCCTTGCCGGGTAACTTGGAGTCAGGGAAAACAAAGATCTGAAAGTGCACTTCATGTGCAACTTTACAGACAGTTCACTGAATCAACAAAAAGCCTCTTGAGCCAACGGTTCGAGAGGCTTTTTATTTTCCTTGCCAGACAGCATCATGCTCATCGGGCTGCGCGGGCCTAACAATCTGTTCGGCGATTCTGGTCTGAAGATCCTGTCAAACAACGACCTCTATTGGACCGTCGATTGCTTCATCCAGTTGCGACATCACAGCTTTTACGTCACCGAGACGGCAAACTTTTCGTCAATCGAACTCGGTGTGATCGTTACTCACCATCCATTTCACGTCAGCAATCTCACTTGCTGACGACTTCGAGTACGGCAACAAAGTGAGTCAACTAACAACACCACCACGGATTCAGCTCTCCAGAATCACAGCCTACAATAAACGGCGAACAACAAAGGAGAACGCTGATGGACAAATGGTTCCCAATCCTGAAGCGTGCGGCTCGTGTGTGCGTTGACTATCTGATTGCCCAAACCATCTTTGCAATACTGTTAGGACTCGTGGCGCCGCCACTTGAAGACAGCCCAATCAGACAAGCCTGCATCGGGGGAATGTTGGTGCTGTGTTCTGCTCTGGTGGCCTGGAAATCCGATGCACAAAGACAGCGCCATCAGCAACGCGTCAAGGCGGTCAATCACACATCTCCCCACACTGACACACCAGGTACAACAACAGAACGCTGACAGTTCTCTTTTTCAGACCGTATCGGTCTATGCATGTAGCCGCACTGTAGCCTTCTCGATAGAAGAAAATCTGAATACAGCGTGCCAGTGACGCTGCATGATTTCTGGAAACTCGCTTACGAAGTTTCAAAAAATCATCTCAATAAACATGGAGTAAGCCGTCAACTCCAATGTTGTTCACAAATGAATCCGATTGCAGATCGTCAGCAGAGATGTGATGGAAGATTCAAGTGACTTCCAATCATGTTCTCAATGTGATACTTGAATTGCTTCGCGATCAGGTCACGAAAGTGACAGCACCGCATCTCAACCAGAGAATTGAATCCATGTCTTCAATTGTCAGTAAATCACAGAACACTTCCGATAACGCTGTGAGTTCCGGGCCATTGTCCGCTGCTGATCTCGCAAGAATGGATGCCTATTGGCGGGCTTCAAATTATTTGTCAGTGGGACAGATCTATCTCCTCGACAACCCTCTCTTGAAAACACCGCTGAAGAGAGAACACATCAAGCCACGACTCCTCGGGCACTGGGGAACGTCACCAGGTTTGAACATGCTGTATGTTCACCTCAATCGGGTCATTAAACGAGATGACCTGAATATGATTTACATCATCGGCCCCGGTCATGGAGGGCCCTCACTGGTTGCGCACGCATATCTAGAGGGAACGTATAGCGAAGTCTACCCGAACATTAGTCAGGATGCGTCGGGGATGAAGCGACTGTTCAAACAGTTCAGTTTTCCAGGCGGAATCCCCAGTCACGTCGCCCCTGAGACACCGGGAAGTATTCACGAAGGGGGCGAGCTTGGCTATGCCCTTAGCCATGCTTATGGAGCGGCGTTTGATAATCCGGATCTGATTGTCTCCTGCATCGTTGGCGATGGTGAAGCAGAGACGGGCCCACTCGCAACCGGTTGGCATGGAAACAAGTTTCTCAACCCACAGCGTGACGGCGCCGTTCTCCCGATTCTTCATTTGAATGGATACAAGATCGCCAATCCTTGCTTCCTGGCGAGAATTCCACACGACGAACTGCAGAAGTATTTTGAAGGGATGGGATACCGTCCTTACTTCGTGGAAGGAGACCAGCCAGATTCTGTTCATCAACAATTGGCCAAGGCACTAGACAACGCAATCGCTGAAATCAAAGCGATCTGGGTTGCTTCCAGAGAGAAGGGCATCACGAAACGCCCCGCCTGGCCAATGATCGTTTTTCGTACCCCAAAAGGCTGGACCTGTCCGGAATATATCGATGGCAAGAAGTGCGAAAATTATTGGCGTAGCCATCAGGTTCCGATGGGGGAAATGGACAACGAAGAACACATCCGCATTCTTGAAGGCTGGATGAAAAGTTATCGGCCAGAAGAACTATTCGACGAAACCGGACGGTTCAAGCCGGAGTTCGCTGAATTGGCACCTGTTGGTGAAAGAAGGATGAGTGCAAATCCTCATGCGAATGGAGGACTGCTGCTAAAAGACCTTCGGCTCCCCGATTTTCGAGACTATGCCGTTGACGTGCACAGTCCGGGAAGCGTGATGGCGGAATCGACGCGGCAGATGGGACGTTACCTACGGGATGTGATGAAGCTGAATCTTCCATCCCAAAACTTTCGGCTTTTCAGCCCGGACGAAAACAATTCCAATCGCTGGCAAGACGTCCTTGAGGTAACAAACCGTTGCTACATGGCGGAAATTCTTCCTGAAGACGACCACCTCTCGCCGGATGGACGCGTCATGGAAGTGCTCAGTGAACATCAGTGTCAGGGATGGCTGGAAGGATATCTGTTGACGGGGCGTCACGGTTTCTTCTCATGCTATGAAGCATTTATTCATATTGTTGACTCCATGTTTAACCAGCATGCCAAATGGTTAAAAGTCTGCAGTCATATCCCCTGGCGCCGAGATATTGCTTCATTGAACTACCTGCTTTCCAGTCATGTCTGGAGACAGGATCACAACGGATTCTCACATCAGGACCCTGGCTTTCTTGACCATGTCATTAACAAGCGTGCAGAGGTTGTTCGGGTCTATCTGCCACCAGATGCGAATTGCCTTCTCTCCGTGACGAACCATTGCCTGAAAAGCCGGAACTATGTCAATGTGATCGTCGCTGGCAAACAAATGGCGCCACAGTGGCTGACGATGGATGAAGCGGTGAAACACTGCACGCGGGGGCTTGGAATCTGGAATTGGGCCAGCAACGATCAGGGAAGCGAACCGGATGTCGTCATGGCCTGTTGCGGTGATGTCCCCACCCTCGAAACATTGGCCGCAGTCGACCTCCTGAGAAAACATTTGCCTGAGTTGAAAGTGCGCGTTGTCAACGTTGTGAACCTGATGAAACTTCAGTCTGAACGTGAGCATCCTCATGGACTCTCGGACCATGATTTCGACGCAATTTTCACAAAGGACAAGCCGATCATCTTTGCGTTTCACGGCTATCCGTCACTCATCCATCGTCTGACGTATCGTCGAACGAATCATGGAAATCTGCACGTGCGTGGGTACAAGGAAGTTGGGACGACGACAACACCATTCGACATGGTCGTCCTTAACGACCTCGATCGTTTTCATCTTGTTGGAGACGTGATTGATCGCCTTCCTCAGCTCGGAGCAAGAGCCGCCTATTTCAAGCAGGCGATTCAAGACAAGCTGGTAGAACATCGCCAATATATCGAACGATATGGCGATGACATGCCATCGGTCAGTGGCTGGAGATGGGGAAATCAAGAAGCCTCGCATGCGGCTGGAACGTCAACAGAAGCAGACAACCTTTAACCAGAGATTTTCGTTGCACAAGGCCCCCCTGCGCTCGC
Organism: Planctomicrobium piriforme; assembly: GCA_040393865.1. GTDB lineage: Bacteria > Planctomycetota > Planctomycetia > Planctomycetales > Planctomycetaceae > Planctomicrobium > Planctomicrobium piriforme_A. The sequence goes on from JBEBTF010000002.1 coordinate 3,585, forward strand.
AAACACGGGGGATCAGTTGCTTCCAGCCAGTTTCACAATCGCTAGAAAGCGAATTTCAGGCACACTTTAAAACATCAGATGAACCGGAAAACTCAGAGCAACCGACATGCCTCAAAGTGACGTGATTACCTCTGTGATCACGTCAGAAAAAGGGCGTCCTTACTGGACGAGAATGGATTGCTTTCGGTGCAACGGCGTTGCAGGAAGTCAGAGTGTCGGTGCAAGCATCCGCAATAGAGCACAAATGCCGAGGAAATGCTTGCAATTGACGCAATCCTTCTGGCACAAAATCCTCCGCTCACATCGTTGCGTGAGCCTCCTTGATATTTGCCCCAAGTCGCAATTCCCACAGCTTTTCACTTTCAAATTCCTGCGAACGTAACATACAATAGATCGTTGATGGCTGATCTGCCGAAGTGGATTTTACTGCGATTTCCACTCGTTGTACGTAAAGCCTTTGACTCCTGCCTGTAGACAAACTGCATCGAATCCCACCAGCCCTTGAGGCTTGATAACTACCAACAGAGTGAGCTTCCTGAACCTACCGGGCCGCAGCTGAATTGCAGACGAATTTTTGATTGAGAGTTCGCCTGTGTTCAGACCTCCCGCAGTAACATGAAGTTCGAGAAGGACAGGGCGATGACTCGCACTCCGCACTTCACTGTCATTGTGCTTGCGTTTCTCCTGACCCCGGTGGTCGCGCAGGGTGCGGAGCCCACGTCAGATGAGAAACAAACCAAGGGACGTGAGCTGTTTGAAAAGCAGGTTCTTCCCGTCCTCGTAAAGAACTGCTACGAGTGTCACGCCAAGGATGCGGAAGATATCGCTGGCGGTTTGGAGTTGGATTCTCCGGTTGGAATGTTACGTGGTGGAGAATCAGGGGCGGTCATCGTCGCTCACGACCCTGACAAAAGTTTGTTGATGCGGATGCTTCGCCATGAAGCGAAGGTTTCCGCAATGCCACCTGACGGCAAGCTTACCGATGAAGAACTCAAAGCCTTCGCTGAGTGGATTCGGCTTGGTGCTCCTGATACTCGAGTCGCAACCGGAAAGACTGCTCGGGAAGAGCGGTTTGAAGAGGCGAAGCAACATTGGTCTCTTCAACTTCCGAAGGCAGTCGAGCCTCCAGCGGTCAAGCAGGGCGACTGGCCGCGAGGGAACATTGACAAGTTCATTCTCGCCCGAATGGAGAAAGAGGGCCTGTCACCGGTTGGAGACGCGAATCGCCGCACGTTAATTCGCCGTGTTTACTTCGATCTGATTGGGATTCCACCCACACTTTCAGAGGTGGATCAGTTTCTTGCAGACGAGTCTCCATCCGCACTCGAAACCGTGATCGACCGCCTTCTGGCATCCCCTCAGTTTGGTGAACGTTGGGGACGACACTGGCTCGACAATGTTCGCTACGCCGAATCGAGCGGAATGGAGTTCAACTTCACATATCCACACGCATGGCCGTACCGTGATTATGTGATCGACGCCGTGAATCAGGACAAGCCGTATGACCTCTTCCTGAAAGAACAGATTGCTGGGGATTTGCTCCCGCGCGGCGAGAACGAATCGCCAGAGGCAATTGAAGCCCGGCTGATTGCACCGAGCATGCTGGCGATCGGCGTGAAGCGTCACACTGGTGGAGCCGCCTTCCAACTGGATGTCGTTGACGACCAGCTGGACACAATCTTCCGCTCGATGCAGGGACTGACCGTCAACTGTGCTCGTTGCCACGACCACAAGTTTGATCCGATTCCAACCAAGGACTACTACGCCCTTGCGGGAATCCTTCTGAGCACAGAGCCGCTCTACGGAACGATTAAGCAGACCTACAGCAATGTCCCAACCGACCTGTTGCCGATCGGGCCTGGAGCTGCTGAAAAGCACGCTAAGGCAGAAGAACACAAAAAGGTCGTTGATGCTACCGAGAAAGAACTGACTGATAAGAAGGCAGAGCAGACCAAAGCAACAGAGGCCGAAAAGGCAGCGACCACGAAGAAAACTGAAGCAGAGAAGCTGGTTCAAACACAGACCATGGAAATGGTCGACGGTCCAAAGCCAGAAGCAACAGCTGCACTCGAAGAGGCTACTAACGCCTTGAAAACGGCGACGGAGCAGTTAGGGAAGCTCACAGAAGAAGTCAAAGGCCTCGAAACGAAAGTCGCTGACCTGAAAAAGGCAGCCCCACCGCGCCCCGCTTATGCAATGAGCGCGAGAGATCGAGCGAAACCTGACGACACAACAATTGCCATTCGTGGCAACCCAGGTCAACGCGGAGAACGAGTTCCTCGTGGATTTTTGTCTGCTGTTTCTTCTGTAGAAGCTAAGCCGATCGACAAAACTCGAAGTGGTCGGTTGGAACTTGCGGAATGGATCGCCAATCCACAAAACCCTTTAACTGCCCGGGTGCAAGTGAACCGAATCTGGCATCACCTGTTTGGTCGAGGGCTGGTTGCCACAACTGATAACTTCGGCGTTCTCGGGAAGGAACCGACTCATCCGGAACTGTTGGATCACTTGGCTTTGCAGTTCATTGAAAACGGATGGTCCGTCAAGAAAGCGATTCGAACGATCATGCTGAGCCGAACTTATCAGCTCAGCAGTGCACGCCATGAAGCGGGCATGAAAGCCGACCCCAATAACTTGTATCTGTGGCGGGCCACACCTCGGCGACTGGAAGCAGAATCAATCCGAGATGCAATCCTTGCTGTTAGCGGTCAGCTCGACGCCAGCCGTCCAGTTGGTTCAACGGTAACCGCACTCGGAGACAAGCTGGTTCGGGACATTCCGCTAGAGAAGATCCTTCCGCCAAGCAACCATCGGAGTGTTTACCTGCCAGTGGTTCGCGAATATGTCCCTGAAATCTTTGACTTGTTTGACTTCCCGTCTCCAGCTCTTGTTTCCGGGGCACGTGGAGTGACAAATGTGCCTGCTCAGGCACTGTATTTGAGAAACTCAGACTTCGTGACAGAACAAGCTCGTCATGCTGCCCGCAGGTTGATTGCTGTTGCTGATGTCAAATCAGATGAAGATCGTGCAGACCTCGCAGCTCAATGGGCACTCGCGAGACATTTGACACCAGAGCAACGTGCAGCGGCTGTTCAGCTTGTCGAGAAGATTCGGCAAACGAAGCCGGGTGATGAAGAGACCAATGTGAATGCCTGGGCTGCCTGGTTCAGAACTCTGTTCGCCACGGCAGAGTTCCGCTACCTGGTAGATGTCCCAGCGGATCGCACCTGATCTCAAAGTTGGATTACAGCAAAGAATTGAAGTTCGTCCTGTTGATTACGAAATCATCAGCCACACCAGTTTCAACGGGCTTTTGTTGTCGGATTGTTGTGAGAAATCATAAGGATCCAGACACACTGAAAATTGAGTTCAGGAGTTACCCAAGATGAGCCAAAACTTCTCAATGCAGCATCTGTCCCGACGTGACTGGCTGAAAGTCGGTTCATATGGTTTGGGTTCACTCATGCTGACAGGTCTGGCTCCCCGCATGGGGCTGGCCGACATGATGACTCCGCGGCAGCCTCATTTCGCTCCAAAGGCGAAACGCGTCATCTTCCTGTTCATCAACGGGGGACCATCGCAGTATGAATCGTTCTCATACAAGCCTGAGTTGAAGAAACGTGATGGAACCGAGGGGCCAAAGAAGGGCAAACTTCTCGGCCCGCAACTGGACTTTTCTCAGTATGGCGAAAGCGGGATGTGGGTCTCGACCGCATTCCCTTACATCGCTCAACAGGTCGACAAGATCTGCATGTTGCACGGGCTCCAAACAGGGAGCAGCGGGCACGAGACTGCAATCCCGCTTCTGCATACCGGTGATTTCCAGTTCGTACGTCCATCCTTAGGCTCGTGGATCGCCTATGGGCTGGGAACTGAGAATCAGGATCTGCCTGGGCACTTCACCATCAAGCCAACCCGTACGTTCGGGGGGCCGTCAAACTATGGCAGTGCGTTTCTTCCGAGCACCTATCAAGCCACACGTCTCGGATGGGAACATCAGGACATCAAGAAGGCTGCGATCTATAATCTCAGCTCGCAGTTGGGGCTGACTTCCGAAGCAGACCGCGAGACATTGCGACTCACTCAGGCATTGAATCAGCAGCTGATCGAACAGTCTGAAGAGATTCAGGGAGTCATGGACTCTTTGGAACTGAGTGAGCGCATGCAAAGCGCTGTCCCTTCAGTATTGGATCTCACTAAAGAGTCCAAAGAAACCTTGGAAATGTACGGGGTTGACCAGAAGGGAACAGACGATTTCGCGCGACAATGCTTGCTGGCTCGCCGTCTTGTTGAATCCGGTGTTCGCTTCGTCGAAGTCATGTCGAGCGGATGGGATCACCACAGTAACCTCGACAAGTTTTCGGCTAAGGCTCAAACGATTGATAAGCCAGTGGCCGCTCTCATTTCAGATTTGGAGCAGCGCGGTCTTCTGGATGACACACTTGTCATTTGGACTGGGGAATTCGGTCGGCTCCCTGAGACACAGATTCTCTCTGGGAAAGAATCGTTGGGCCGCGATCACAACTCTCAGGGCTTCACCGGCTTCATGTTCGGCGGTGGAGTGAAGCGTGGATTCGTCTACGGTGAAACTGACGAACTGGGTCATAAGGCAATCGAAGGGGCAATCCCGCTGCATGACTTCCACGCAACAATTCTGCACCTGTTGGGACTGGACCACACGAAGCTGACCTACCGTTACGGTGGCAGAGACTTCCGACTGACCAACGTTTCAGGAAACGTTGCAACAGGGATCATCGCGTAGGCTGAACAAGATGCGTCCGTGAGCGGAAACGAACGCACAATGTCGACAGAACATCCAATGTTCTAACGACAGAGCGATCACGCTTCTGATTCGGTCGCTGTGGAGTCTTTGTGAAAAATCAATCGGGTGGCCTGACAGCTTCAAAAGAGCGAGTCAGTCCCCCGATTGAATCACAGATGCAGTTACATTACTTCTTGCGTGCGAGTTTCAATTTTCCGCACATCTCTTTGGACGGGGCGCCGTCTTCCCAGGCGATTCCTTCGATTTCGAAGTGATCCTTATCGAGAATCCGCAGCACCGCCGCGTGCATGTGCTTGTCTTTCTTCGGGTTCAGATTCGTGCCCCCGACGAATTCGAAACGCAACGTGTTGTCAGACGACTTTGAACTCGCCTTCATCTGCGGCTGATTTCCCAGCATGCAATAGTGTGTCATCAACACGTCGGGGCCATCTGTCGTGTAGACAGAGACCATTTCGTGCGGTTCACCGGGGAACTGAGTTTCATGAATGGCACTCCCTCCGGCGGTCAGACGGATTACCGAAACCACCTGATCGGTTGGCTTTCCGTTCTCATCCACGGCAACCCAACTCCCGACCAGCGATTTGAGTTTCTCAAAACCTGCGTTTGTCGTTGGAGTTGGCGTATGGTCGTGCTTGTCATCTCCAATGGCAGACCAAGCCAGACCGACACAAACGAGTCCAATAATCAGCAATTGTCGTTTCATGGCACTCTCCTTCACATTCAAAAATGGGTTCTGCAAACTGCCTGAACACAACATTGTCGAATGGGCGTTCCTCGAATCGACATGTCCCCGTGAGATTTCAGAAAATTCGACTTTTCAGCCCTCGCAGGGGGGGGGCGCAAAGAACTGGGATCGCGGTTGTCATTCTCCGCGAGCCCTTGAGCGGCTCTGAAATGTCACATAAGACAAGTGAGCATCATCTGATGAACTCTCTTGTCCAAGATACGGAATTTCAGCCGTTATTCCACGGAAACATCTGCTGCGCGGCCACATGCCAGATCAAATCGGTATTGCTTCGATCAAAAGGGGGCGAAAAGAAAATATTCCGTGTTTCAGGTCATTCTCACTGGAGAAATGCTGCAATCTGACAGAGAAACTTGCCATTCTTTCTCTGGTCGCACGTGCCCTAACTCGATACTGTCAGTGCTTATCGCGATTTTCTCGAAGCGTCCACGGAATTGAAGACGCTCCGAGCCTCGCCATATGACGAAGAGGAGAAGGGGATGGGAAGAGATTTCGAGAATCGCAAGAATGCGATCTTCAAAACAGCAGGTCAAAAATCGAAGCTGTACTCCAAGTATGGCAAGCAAGTCTATGTTGTTGCGAAGAATGGGCCTCCCGACCCCGAAGGCAACCCCGCTCTACGAAGTCTGATCGAAAAAGCCAAGCGGGATCAGGTTCCTGCTCACGTCATTGAGAAGGCGATTCAAAAAGCACGTGGCGTCGGAGGAGAGAACTTCCTGCCAGCACGTTACGAAGGATTTGGACCAGGCGGATGCATGGTCGTCGTTGAATGTTTGACAGATAACAACCAAAGAACGATTTCAGAAGTCCGCAACTGTTTCACCAAGACAGGTTCCAAGCTCGGAGCCCCGGGTTCCGTTGCACTGTGGTTTGACCAACTGGCAGTCCTGCAGTTCAAAGGCGACAACGAAGATCAAGTACTGGAAGCCTTGCTGGAAGAGGACGTCAATGTCGTCGACATTGAATCGAAAGACGGAGCATTGACCGTCTTCGCACCTCCAGCGGAACTCTATAAAGCGAAAAGTGCGTTGCTGAAGGCGTTTCCAGACCTTGAACTGGATGCTCAGGAAATCACGCTTCTGCCACAAAGTACGAAGCCGATTCCTGCCGAAGACAAGCCAATGTTTGACAAGTTCATGAACATGTTGAACGACTGCGACGACGTTCAGGAAGTTTATCACAATGTTGATCTGAGCGAAGAGCCTTCGTAATCAATCAACGTTTGTCTGGTATCGAAAATTCAAACCAGAGGAAGCCTGCAACTTTGCAGGCTTTTTTCATGTCGTCTCTGATCTTCTAACGACATCTTCCCACATCGCCAGAGCCGTTTCAGAGATCACGCTGAAATTCGTGATCTCAAAACCGAAACGGCTGTTGCCCGGCGACATGCTCAACCGAATCCGGTCTAATGACCTTCGACGAGAGGTCGGTCTTTTGCCCAGTTACCGATGGCAAAGAAGAAGACCGCACAGAGAATGTATCCCACTGCAATATCATCAGCGCGATACACATATGCTCCTTCAACCGGAGCCACAAAACGGAAGCAATGGTCCAAGACGAATGCACTGTGAACCTGATAAGCGTGCATCGCTCCCAGTCCAGTTAATGCTGCTGCAACAAGCATCCAGACGGAGGCGGCTCCGAAACGTCGGTCGATCAAACAGACAGAAGCCGCGGCCAGAATCATACAGGTGAAGATGTATCCACGTTCCATCACCAGCATCCCATGGACGAGGAACCCGTTGACTTCGGCTTCTGTTCGACTTGCAATGCGAGGAGCATTAGCGACGGGTGATTCAGTAGCAGATGACTCCGTTGCTGGCTGCTCTGTGAATAGTGGTTCCGTTGGAGCTTCCTCAACCGGAACAGCAGTTGACACGGGCGCCTGAGGAGTGACGATCTGCTGCAAAGTCTGTCCGCCAGAAAGGATCAATGTCCCCATGAAAACCGTTGCTCCCCAGGCCGCGATTGAAGGGAACAGTCCCACCGCGACAGCAGGAGAATGTTGAGGTGGAGTCGCCTGAAACGCCTGAGCAGTAATGATGATTCCGATCCACAGAACAATCGCCGCCCCTGCTTCAACGGGAATAATGGCAGATACCAGCCCCATCAGCCCGCCGAAAATAATGATGGTGGTCACAACACCATTCAAAGTGGAATAACCCGCTCTGGCTCCCAATGCTTTCCAGCCGGGATGCCCGATATAGATTGTCGTTGGATAACAGCTTCCAAACAAAGCCGCGACAATCGTGCCGATTCCGTTCATCAACATTGACGGCATCGTGGCGTATCTATCGCCGGCTGCTTCAGCTGACTCGATATTCTGGAGGCTGCCCACGATATTGAAGACGCCCATCGGGATCACGACAGACAGAAACGGCACCCATTTATCGACGTTCTTCAATGATTCCAGAATCGCGTCTCCACACCAGACAGGAGGGCACCAGCCAATCTGATTCAACGCTGCAGTGACCGCAGTTGCATTCCCAGCTCCCAGTGTTACCCACTCAGGAAGTGACGAGATTTTCATCAAGGGAACCATCAACCAGGCAGTTGCCGTTCCGACCGCAACAGCGACCAGCCCGGCAGGCAACCCCAGCGGCAAGGGAGCTCTAGAAAACAGACCAAACAAAACAATTGCCATCGGCAACATACTGATCAGCGGCTTCTGGAAGATTTCCAGAGCAAACGTCATCGAAATAAATCCGATCGCAATCCCGGCAAGGGTCGAAAGCAGTGCCGCCCGGGGAGTGACTCGACGGATCGGCTCAGCAATGAACGCCCCGATTACTTCAATGATCCCGCTTCCCAGACAGGCCAGCAGCCCCATTCGCCATGCAGCCATGGCATCACCGGTTCTATCGAACTCCGGTTTAATAATGAAGAAGACGAAGACAATCAGCGACAGCGTGTTGATGCCATACGGCAAGGCTGTCACATCATCACGTCCCGTCCGCTTAGCGAGTCGATGAGCCTGAATCGCATAGAAGACGTTGCCGACCAGAACACTGAGCGCAGTGCCTGGCAGAATCACTTTCGCGAGTAACTCCGTCGACATCCCGCAGAGTCCGATCCCCATCCCCACGATCAACAGGATCTGGACCAGATTATCGACAAACAACCCACAGAATCCGTCGAGATCGCGTTTGACGAACAGCTTCATAGTCACATTCCCCAGAGGTCATCGTAACTCTACTGATCCGCCTGTGCGCGCCAGCAAGCAAGATCGATTTCGACTGAACGCCTCATTCTCGAACTGGATATTCGAAGCGTAAAGAAGCAGAGATGTCTCAATTGTGCTTCTTGATTAACAGCCTGAAATTAACAGCTTGAAACAAACCGTTTAGGGGTCTCAAATGTCCGACACGGTGGCAACAATCTTGATGTTCTAAGTGCTGCCACCGTGTTTCGGATTCATTGAGGATCAGGATGGAAGGTCCTGAACAAGGTTAGTTTAGTGCTGTGGTGCAGTTCCGGATTCAGATGCATTTCCATCGATCACCGGATCTTTAGAGTCGTCGCGGAATGTGAACGCAAACAGCAGCATAATCACACCGGCCATGACGCATGGAACCATCCAGAAATGTTGCCACTGTGGCAAAGTCAGGGCTTCTGTGGCGACTCCAGATCCAGAGCTGGCGTACAGCTTCTGAGAAATCTGGGCACCGATCAACATGCCGAGCCCTTGAGTCACCAGCACGAGGAACCCTTGAGCCTGACCGCGGATGGACGCATGGGCACGCTTGTCGACATAGATGTACCCGGTGACGAAGAAGAAGTCGTAACAGATCCCGTGCAGGATAATCCCGCCGAGAACCATCCAGGTCGCTCCACTGACCGCAGCTGTTGAGAACAGTCCGTATCGTACGACCCAGGCAAGCATGCCGACCAGCAACATCCACTTCACACCAAGACGAGCAAAGAAGAGAGGCATCGCCAGCATGAAGAACACTTCAGACCATTGCCCGAAGGACATGGTGTACGCAGGGCTTTCAAATCCGGCTGCCTTCACAAACACAGGGGCATAGGCATAGTAAGTCGACAGTGGAATACAGATGAGGAACGAAGCGAGAATAAAGACCGCAAAACTTGGGCGTTTCATCAGCTTGATCGTTTCCAGACCAAGCAGGCTCGCAACGGAAACTTTCTGCCCCTTCGCTGGCGGTGCGGTGTGAGGCAGTGTCAGGCTGTAGATTCCGAGAAGAAGAGAAGCTCCAGCGGCCACCTGGAACTGCAATGCGAGTTCATCAGCTTTCAAGTATTTGCTGACAACAAAACCAGCCGCGATCCAGCCAATTGTTCCCGCAACACGAACGATGGGGAACTCAACTTCCTGATTCTTAATATTGTGGAAGGTGAGCGTGTTTGTGAGCCCCAGCGTTGGCATGTAGCACAACATGTGGGCGAGAAGGATGCCGATGAATGCCGATCCGGTGAGATGAGGGGCAACAAATAATGTCACCGCTCCAAGAATGTGCAACGCAGCGAGGACCCTTTCGGTCGCAAAGTATCGGTCAGCAATGAGCCCGAGGAACAACGGGGCGATAATTGCCGCGATGGGCCCAACGGAATAGGCATTCCCAATGATTTCGCCCATGCCGTGTTTGGTCATGTAGTTCCCGACTGTGACGTACCAGCTTCCCCATACAAAAAACTGGAGAAACATCATAATCGACAAGCGGACAATCACGCCGACATTCATATGGTGTCCCAATTAAGCAATTTCCGTCTGCCACCGACAGCCGATCAACCTGCCTCCACTGGCAGTTGACACATCAATTCCGTCTTCTGTCCCAGAAATCGTCGCGCAGTCGTGCGGCTGGGACAAACACTGTCAGGTAGCAATCCGGAGAGACGGTGCCACCGTACAGAGGGAAAGTTTCGGACGCAAGCATTCGGCCGCTCTGTTTTGTTCCACAAGCAGACTTTACTTGGGATTTGGCCGGAATTCGCCTGATCCCGAGCGAAGATCGACTCCCCCGACCGCGATTTTTGTCACGAATCCGGGACACGACTCTCGGCGAATAGACAAATTGGGGAACCAGAGACGCAAACTCGCCCAAACCAGGAAGTCCCGGAATGGGCGAGTTTTGTTGAACAGAAAGGTCGTTAGACCAAGGGTTATTCTTTGTCCGATTCCAACCCACACAGTTCGACTTCGAAAACGAGTGTGGCGTTTGGCGGAATCAGGTTATCGACTCCGCTATGGCCATATCCCAAAGACGGCGGAACAATCAATCGACGGCGTCCACCGACTTTCATTCCCTGAATCCCTTCCTTCCAGCCAGGAATGACACTTGCCAGGGAGATTTTCACCGGTTCCCCGATGTCTCGTGTGTCTGTAAATCGTTTTCCGTCAAGGAGTTGTCCGACATAGTGAACAGAAACGTTCGTAGCTTTCGATGCCGATTCTCCTTCGCCATTGCTCAAATCCACGTAGCGGAGACCGGACTCAGTACGAACTTCCAGATCTTTCAGTTCAATCTTGCGGAAGTCGACTCTGGTTGAGTGGCTTTGCAGTGCGATATGCCCAATTGGCGGACGCTGAGAAAGAAGATAGCGAGACTTTGGCTGCTCACTTCCGATGTTTGGAGCACCATGGCGATTCAGCTGAACCTGATTCACAAGTTCACCATTAATTTTGATCGTCAACAGGTCGCCCCGGCAAACAATCTCACATTGGTTCCATTCACCAATCGGCTTTAATGACGCCTTCTGAGTGGCAGGAACCTGATAGTAAATGCTCCCTGTATACTGGTCAGGTCGCAGAGAAGCGTATTTGGGAGACGAGTCGTCAAGCAGTTGAACTTCGATCCCGGTGAACGTTGGATTGCCTGCAGGAGGGCAACGCAGACCGATGCCTGTGTTGCCACCAGACTGCAGTCGATACTCCAGACGAAGCTCAAAATCGCCGTATTCTGTGACGGTACGGAGCCAACCGCCGGCCGCTGAATGACAGGAAATAATCTCTCCGTCACGAACCCAGGCCGACTGCTTGCCTTCCTGCACTTCCCATCCTTCCAGACCATCTCCAGTCAACAAGGACTTAAACGGAGCTTCCGGTCGAGAAAGAGTTGGCGGTGCTGCCACAACTGCAGTGACCGGAGTCACAAAGCTTCCAGATGGATCGGAGGGATTCGCCTGACCGGTTGCCTGAACAATTTGATCCGCAGCCGAGACAGTTGCAGTTCCTGCGATCAACATGCAGGCAGTACCGAAAAATGATCTCAAACGTATCACGGCAGATGGCTTCCTGATCCTACAGGGCAACGGTCAAACAGACTGAATTCAAATTGCAGTCAGTCTTCATCACAGATGCACTTCAGCAGCAATTTCGATCCATCGAGTTGTGTTCCCGCGAAAGAACTTCGCTCACGAAAAAACTGCTTATGCGAGCGAGATTACACCACAGAAGCAAAGTGGTGATATTGCGACCAACTGAAATCGCAATCCGCACCTGCAGGACGGCAGACATTGCCGAACTCGACCAATCTCATGCCGGGCAAGACCGCGTCGAATCGGATTTCCAGGCGGAGTGACGCAGGAGAAACCGCTTTGAGAAGATAGAGAAATTCCGACACCTGCCCCTGACAACAGGTGTCAATAATTCCTGAATACGGATCTATTTTGCAGACGTCGGACGTCTTGCCGCGTACTGATTGACCGTTTCAATCGCTTTTCGCATCTGCGTTCGGTCAATTTCATGAACATCCAGCTTTTGGCCAATGGCGCTCAGCATGGTCACAGTCAGGCGACCACCGAGATGCTGGCGGAACTCTTCCAGTCCATCAAACAGATGTCGGGAGTCATTCAAAGCCGGGTGCGAGAGATTCAAACCAAGGCGATGCAGACAGCTTAAAACCCGTTCTGCATCCTCAACAGGCAGGCCATGGACGAGAGACGAGTAGACCGTATCGATCGCGACTCCGATCGCAACAGCTTCCCCGTGCCGTAATTCGAATCGGGTCATCGGTTCCAGCTTGTGAGCCGACCAGTGACCAAAATCAAGTGGGCGAGCTTCGAGTGCCTCGAACGGATCGCCTCCTTTTGTGATGTGATCCAGATGAAGCAACGCTGACCGACGAATTACATCGTGAGCAATGGTCATGTCCCGTTGGCAGATTCTTTCTGCCCCCTGTTCGATCCTGGAAAACTCTTCCGGATCTTTCAGCAACGAGACCTTCACCGCTTCCGAAAACCCACAACGGAATTCCCGGTCGGGCAACGTTGAAAGCAATTGAGCATCGTTAAGCACGGCCCACGGAACAGCAAAAGTTCCAATCCAGTTCTTCTTTTCAAACAGGTTCACACTGTTTTTAACCCCGACCCCGGAATCGGCCTGAGCAAGCGTTGTTGTTGGAAACCGAATCAGACGAATTCCGCGATGGGCAATTGCGGCAGCAAACCCAACTGCATCCAGAACCGCTCCGCCTCCAATAACGACGATGTAGCTGCGTCGATCGAGGTCCGCGGCATTGATGCACTTCAACATGCGTTCAATGATGTGAATGTCATTTTTCACCGACTCGCCGCCCGGCGTGATCTGAATATTGCCCGCCAGATGAAGATGCCCACGATTCCGTTGAGCAAAGGAGCGAATCCGAGCCGTTAAATCCGGTTGAGCTTCGCTCACATGTTCATCAACCCAGAACTGAACTCGTGGCAGTACATCTCCTGACGCTTCGATGAGGTCCAGCAGGACATTCTGATCCTTCCCGAATGCATCTTGCGTAAATCGCAAACGATGCCGAAACGGAACGGCGAAAGTGATGTCAGTTGTATTGGAATCAAAAGAAGACATGCGAGACGGAGGGCTGAAGTTCAGGCGGGCAGTAATGCATCTGAGCGAATTCGTGTTGCATACGTCGAAGCAGACACACGGAATTCAGCCATTCTTTCGACTTCGGACGACGCAGAGCAGACTTCTAAAAAGGGCCAATATGTCTTGCCCTGATTACTGAACGCTCCGCAATCCCTCCAGTTTGTGACAATAGGACAGTAATTGCAATGGAACACATAGATGCGAGCCCCGATCCCCCAACTCCACAGTCCGATCAGAACGGTCAGGCTGGTTTGTCTGATGTCGTTACTGAATTTGTAGTTACCGCTCCCATTACCACCCGTAAAAAGAGTACCGCCCGGCCTTCAAACAGGTGAAAGCAGGGCGGTGCAGGGAAACGATCTCCAGCAAAAGAGAAGCCGAACCTGTCGAAGATCCGACTGCACTCTCAAAGAGCACTATTTATAGTCCGAAACGGTCTTCCCCTTCTGGTTCCAGGCATCTCGGGTATAGGAGGAATACTGGCTCGGTTTGAATTCACCAACGATCTCCACATTGGTCCCTGTTGCTGGGATCTCCTTCTCCAATCCCAGCAGGAAATAAACGCCGTTCACAAGCACCCTGCGGACACCTTCATTCTCCAGATCAGCAGAGGCTCCGATCGTTGAAGTCAATGCTTTGCCGGCCGCTCCCTGAGGAAGTTGATAAGACTTCACCCAGACAATCGGCATGAGAGGGTCGTTCTTCTTGAGATCGAGTTCGCTATCCGTTGGCCGCATACCGAAGTGAAGATCGGCGCCATCAAACTCACCGGCGCGATTGATCACCTGACCAAGAACCAGCGGAGTCGAGTCACCCGGCAATGGCAAGCGAACACCATAAACATCGGTTGAGCCCCAGATGTCTCCGTTCTTGATCCCCTTCAGCACAGGATGTTCGCCTTGATCCGGAGCAATCACGCCTCTGGTGCTTTGATGCTTGTGAGCACCATGGTGTGTGTGCCAGCGTTCGCCAAGCACAAGACGTCCAAAACCATCTTTCCATTCCGCCTTATCGCCGTTATAGCCATTCGCATAATGAGCCCACGGTGAATCCGCTGGATGGTTAAATGCGTGCGTGGCAGTTCGGATTCCAATCACCGGCTTGCCGGATTTGAAATACTGATCAAGGATATTCATCTGCTCATCAGGCAGCTTGCGGAAGCGGGTGAACAGAATCAGCAAGTCGGCGGTCTCAAGTGCCTCCAGACCGGGAATGTTGTCCGTTGCGCTTGGGTTCACGAACCCAGTCAGTGGATCGATCGCGAAAAGAACAGTCGTATCAAACCCGTGACGTTCGCTCAGAATTTTCGCAAGTTGAGGCAGTGCCTCTTCTGAACGGTATTCTTCATCGCCAGAGACAAGAACAACTTTCTTGCCTTTACCAGGGCCAGCTTTGCCTTCGAAGTGCAACCACGGCTTTGATCCTGCAGAGGCTGGCAACTCGGTAATCTTGATATTCTTCCAGCGAATCTGCTTTCCGACTTTGCTTTCGTCTTTCCCAATTCCATGAACCTGCAGAGCAATAAACCCTGACCCGGTCATGCCGTCGGTGAGGTCAGAAACCGGAACACCGTTGATCCATGTTCGAATATGCGAACCATTCGCTTCGATTTTGTAATGGTTCCAGTCATTCACCTTGAATGCGGCCTGAGCCTTTGGATCGTTCGCTGGATTGATCAGCCAGCCACGTCGGGACTCATCGTAGATCCCGCCAGACCAGGCACGCTCAGACGGGTCAATTTCAGCCTGATAACCATGCACACGACCGGCGGGAACTTCGATTGTTTTGGAGTTCCCGTCTTTGTCTTTCACGTCGTATTTACGTGGTTCGCTATAGGCGTTTGAGCGGAATTGAATGCCGGAATTCAATACAGGGTCAACTTTGACATCTGCTTCGAAAATAAAGTTCTGATAATGCTTCTTGGTACAGAGGAATGAGTTTGGCGTGTCCGGGACAGACGTTCCGACAATCTCGCCCCCGTCGACAGTGTAAACAGCAACGCCCCCTTTTTGCTCCCAACCGTCCAGAGTTGTTCCATTGAAGAGTGGAATCGGATCAGCTTGAACAAGTGACGCATTCACCATCAATCCCAGAGCAATCCCCATCAGAGAGAGCGTCCGTCGGATTGATCGCCATGAACTGTCTGAGTGAAACGCATTTGTTGCGTTACCAGTTTCACGCATCATCATTAAATTCCTTTATCATGTGAGCACAGTTGTTCAGTCGCTTGTTCAATCGCCGCAAACCGTCGCGAATATCCTTAATAATCCCTCAACGTCTTCTCGAAGCGGTTTCACAAGAGGAAGGCCGAGGCTGAGAACCTTCGCAGTTACTCCTCTCGGACCTGTTCATGCAAAAAAGTTCCTAACTTGTTTGACGTCACAATATCAAGCTGACCGTCACCATTCACGTCAGTCACCTCAAACTGTGTTCCGATTCCGCTATTATCGTCAATTAAATGCTTTTTCCACTTAGGGCCATCCGCTTGTCTGGTCAGTTCAAACCAGCATAACACCGCTGGTTGATCTTCTCCTGGATCATTTCCGTTGTGAGCCCAATGTCGACGCCCCGTCACAAAGTCAGGGTGCCCATCTCCATTCACGTCGGCCAGAACTAACGCATGTGTTTGAGAAATGGAATCATCAATAAGATGAGTCTTCCACTGAATATTTCCATCTGCAGCGATGATCTGTTCATGCCACCAGATTCCAAATCCATGAGCAGATGAGGTCAACACATCGTTTCGGCCGTCTCCGTTAAAGTCGGCCACAATCATCTGAGCACAGGGGGCTCCGAACTCTGCCGGGTGAAATTTCCAGGTGTTTGTCGAGGCTTTCGCCGGCTGTTCCCACCATCCCTGAATGGTGAGCACGTCCAGAAGGCCATCTCCGTTAATGTCTCCCACGCCCAGACCATGAGAAAATCGCTCGGCGCCCGGGATACCAGCAGTTGAGACAGGAACCGTCCTCCACGGCGAGCTCGAATCTGGTGACCGCTGTGAATACGCGATCACGCTATTTTCGACACCAGAGAGCAGGGTGCGTTCTCCAGTTCCCAACAGATCGACAAATAGGGGACTCTCATTATTGACGGTCTTGACCATCAGATTCTTTTGCCAGGGAATCACGGGGGCGGAAGTCTCTCCGGTGCCTTTGTCGCGTTGTTTCTGCGGGCCAGGATTTCTGTACCAGTATGCCTCCGCACCTGGAAATCCAATGACAATCTGATCAACAAGGCGGTCGCCATCCACATCGGCGGCGAAGTTCATGAAGGAATGACTGTAGCCTTTCCGGGGGTATTCCGGCTGCTCGACCTGAATTCCATGTGGCTTCCATTGTCTTTCAGTTTGCGAACCGGATTGTTCATACCAGATCGCCCCTGCCGCGATGTCCATGTCGCCATCGTTGTCGAAGTCTGCAACGGCGCATCCTTCCGACCGGAACAAATAATCCAGAACAGTTTTCTTCCATCGAATCTTCTGGACTCCTGAAGCAGCTGTCGACGCTGACCAGCGATTCGCTGGCGTTCCCGGTCGGGCGTGCTCAGGCAAAGAAGAAAGCGCTTCAACTTTAAGACCTCTGAGTTTCAATTCCCCTGCTGAACCAGATGGAACGCGAAACGCAAACACTCCATCACGCATCTCTGCTGAACTAAAGTCGTCGACGATTTGTACGCCGTTCAGGAGCGACCGTGTTCGATTCCCAACTGAGATCAGTTCCAACCGATTCCATTCACCAGCAACAGGCAAAACAGTCTCTGCACCAACAGCGATCTGCGGCTGAGCCCCCGGCTGGACACCAGCGTTCCCGCCAGCAAAGGATCGAGCAGGCTTCGTCGGGTGTATAAGGATTTCAGGACCAACCAGCCCGTCTCGACTCGGCATGGAATTTCGATATCGAATCCCAAAACCGTCAGCCAAACCGGACATTTGAAACTCAAACGTCAAACGAAAATCATGCAGAGCCATATCGTTGAACAGAATCGAGTCCTGATCTTTTTTCTGAATAGCCCCGGTGAGACATCCCTCTTTTACGGACCAGTTTTGACTGTCCGATTCATCGCCCCAATGCCAGCCTGTCAGATCTTGCGAATTGAAGAACTGAGACTGATTCGCCGGAACCGCACGCTGAAGCACCTGCTTCGGAGAAGAAAGATAGGCCACCAGTGAACGAATCTCGAAAGGAGACAACGGCGTCAGCAGACCATTGGGCATCATCGACTGATCACTCTGCCGTTGGGCCTCGATTTCCTGCTTTGACAGCGTGACGAGTTCATTGGCCGTCTGCAAAACCAAAGTCGTCGACGTTTCATTTTTGACAACGCCTGTCACGACCCGCCCATCCTCCATTGCCACGATCAACGGGCGATACTCCTGAGCCATCACGGCGCTGGGATCAACAATGTTAGAAAGCAGATACTCAAGGTTGCTTCGATTCGCCCCTGTAATGTCAGGTCCGACAGTGCCGCCGACTCCGAAAAGCTTATGACACTGCTGGCACGTTTTGACAAACAATGTTCGTCCCAACTCCACGTCAGGCGTCGACTGATGATGATTCTGGATGATGTCTGTCAAACGGGCAATTTCGGCTCTGGCATCAGCATTCGACTCGCGTAATCGTCCCCAAACGCGGTCCAGAGTCTCGTTCATCTCTTTCACATTGAACAGACGCAGTTGCCGTACCAGATCCGCCGAGAGATCCGCCTTGGGAATACGATTGGATTCGACGGCTTTCAAAAGCTCTTGTGCATAGGATTCTCGTGATGCCAGTGTATTTCTGGCATCAGCCTGTTCTTTGGCTGACAGTGACTTGTAAATCTCGATCACGGACTGCGCGAGCTTCGGCGAATCGACTCGCGACAACGAACGAATCGCTTCGCCCCGTAATGTTCCCCCTGCGAGCAATTGATCCACAACAGTTGTCAGGTGCGCATCCTGATCATCCACCAGAAACGCAAACCCGACGCGACGCTCGGCCAGAGCGCCTGCTTCATCAGTTACGATCTGCCGCAACAGCTCACTGGCATCACGATTCCCGAATCGTGCTCCCAGCCCGAGAGTATAAAGATACACGTCGAAGTTTCGGGAACTGACTCCTGACGTTGCCAACGTCTCGTAGATTTCAGACCAACCAGCCGGGGGAGCGACCAGGCGCGTCCCTGAAAGTGCTCCTCGAATTCCCATCAGAAACGTCAGTCGTGCATCATCGGTTTCTGAACCTCTCAGTCCTTTTATCAAGAGTTCCAGAGCTTCATCTGGTCGACCACCGCCAATTCGGCGAATCATGAACTCGCGAAGTTTTGGAAACGCGGCCCCCGCCTGCATTCCCAACGCCAAGGCCCGTTGAGGGTCGACGTCTACGAGTGGCTCCATCGCATACCAGATCATCAGAGGCAAATTCTGATCTTGAGCGTCTTCCTGATGAGTCAATAACTGCTGAAGAATCTGCCAGCGTGATTCAAAGGGAATCCGTTGGGCCGCAGCAGCAATCGCCAGCCTGACAACTGGAGAAGGGTCGTTTTGCGCCAATTCAACCAACTTCTGTTCGAGCGATGCAGGCAAGGGGGAATCCGTCGGAACTTCAACCAGTCCCCGAATGGTCCAGCTGCGGACGTGAGGCGACGGATTCAACAGCAGGTTGGCGATCTCTGGATCGCTGAGCGTTGAGAACTGACCACACGACTGCAGCACCCAGAGTTTTCGCAACATGGCAGATTCATCATCAACACGAATCTTATTCAGCGCTGAAAATGACCTGACATCAGTTCCTCCAGTCGCTGCACGTTCCTGGAGGAGGCGTCTTGCATGGCGAACTTCCCATTCATTCCGCGAACGGATCGCAAGTTCAGCTAACTCTTCATCGGAGCGAGTCTGCAGATTCACACGAACCGGAGCGGCGTCACCATAGCTGATGCGATAAATGCGTCCATTGGTGCGATCGTGTCGCTCAACTTCATGACGATGGCATTGTTCCTGATCGTACCAGTCAATCACCCAGACCTGACCGTCAGGGCCAGTTGCAAAAGATAACATCTGCGACCACTGGTCTCCGGTGTGAAGAAAATCAGGGTTTCTGTCACCAGCGTATCCAGAGCCTTCGGGGATCAGCACATCCACATTAACTCGATTCCCGTGAATGTTGTGCATAAAGAGTTTGCCGTGATATTCATTCGGCCAGGCGCCTCCCTGATAAATCATCGCACCAGCATGAGCGTGCCCACCACCAACGTCATCCGACGAATTCCGGTCATTCTGGTTCCATTGATTGCCAGTGAAGTGGCGGTGACGAGCGATCGTTTTGAGGTCGTCAAACGTCGCATTCTGAAAATGTGTCCCCGCCTGCCGCTGATATCGTCCCCCCTGAATCACATGGTATAAATGCGGAATGACACACGCGGTGATGAACGCATCTCCGTACTGATTCCAGTCGAGTCCCCAAGGGTTGCTCGTTCCATGAGCGAACACTTCGAAGGTCTTTCGGACAGGATGAAATCGCCAGACGCCTGCATTCAGAGGAACACGCTTTTCTGCAGGTGTCCCAGGGATGCCAACGTTGGAATGAGTAAAGATTCCATGGCAACCATAGAGCCAACCGTCAGGCCCCCAGGCGAATGAGTTCAATACTTCATGCGTGTCTTGATCTCCCCAGCCGTCCAGCACCACCTGTGCTCCACGCGGAACATCTCCCGGCAAAGCGAGTGTTTGGTTTGAATTAGGGGATGCAGAAGAATTCGCAGGCGCCGCGTTCGCTTGTTCAAGAAGATCCGGAACGTCATTCGCATTCTTGTCAGGGACAAAGAGCAGGTAAGGCGCCGCGCCGATCCAGACTCCTCCAAATCCCAATTCGAGCCCGCTGACAAGATTCAATCCATCGAGAAAGACCGTTCGCTTATCAAGCTTTCCATCCAGATCGGTATCTTCCAGAATTAGAATCCGATCACGGCCTTGGCCTTCAGGAGCACGTTTAGGATAGGCGTATGCTTCAGCAATCCAGACGCGACCACGATCATCAATCGCCATCGCAATTGGCTGTTGCACGTCCGGTTCATGTGCAGCGCATTGAACCTTGAATCCAGGCGGAACACGCATCCGGCTTGCAGCTTCAGGCCCGGTCAAATTCTGATAAGGGTAGAGTTGCTGAGTCAGTATCTGAGGAGTTGATTTCGGCTCATTGCGAAAGACAGGGCGTTCGTTGTAGAGGCGAAAATCGTCGAAGTTGACATGCCCCCAGCCGCCGCTTTCCTGATCGACAATACGAATGAAGATTTTCTTGCCGCGATATTTCTCAAGGTGAACCACCCGAGGCGTGAGTTCTTCCTGATTCGTTCCGGTTGCTGTGAAAATCACGGACTGATCAGATTCAAGGATCAACTCGACGCGAGTTCCCTTGAGATTTCCCCCACCAATGAGGAAGCTGCCCCAATCCCCATCAACAAGAAAGGGAACAGAAGAAAGTGTTCCCTGAGGTTGATCAGCCAGCTTCTCGTAACCGCCAATCCAGAACTCACCGGTGTGCTGACTTTTCTTACCTGCCCCGAAGGGACGTTTCTGATCGATCGGCCCACGAATCGGCTGACCTTCAAACGCAGTCCCGGTCGCAGTCCAGTCCTGCAGAGAGCCTGTCTCGAAGTTCAAATTCAAGGCAAGCCCGGCGGCGTCTTTAGGTAACCAGCCAGCAGCATTCACTGGCTGGTTCACCCCCTTGTCGTCATTCGCTTTCAAAACGCCAGAACTGAACGCAACCAGAAGGCAAACGAACAGAGCAAGATGAAGACATGGCATTGTCGATCCGCTTTTGCAAAGACCCGGCGCAGGGAAAGACTGAGCACAAAGTCAGGACGCTTTGGATTCAGTCACCAACGGTTGCAAATGTTGTAAATAGCTCTCGGGAATTTCGATGGAACTCAGCGTCCCGTCGACACGACAAATACAGCATGCCGCTTTGACCCGACCGTATGCGATTTTCACATCGCCTCGCCAGAACTCCATGTAATAGGTCAGCGATTTGACCCCAATACGTTCGAGCGTCAGGCGCCCTTCAATCCGATCGTCATATCGGGACGGTGCCAGAAAATGACAGCTCGCATTCACTCGCGGCCATCCGATGTAGTTCCCATCTGGCTGGCGTTCCATGATGCTGAGACCATGCGCCCGAAAAAAGTCGTGTTCCAGTTCTTCCATCCACTTGTAGTAGTTGGAAAAATGAACGATTCCAGCCATATCAGTCTGGGAAAACTCAACGCGACGGTGAGAAATAAATGGAGGCATCAGTGGCGATCAACAAAGGCAAATGTGACTAAAAACAAACGGTTCAACACAGGCTTGATTGAATGAAACTCTGTATGAAATTCCCGTTCACCGGACTCATACATCAATTCTTCCGATCCTGTCGCAGCCGCTGCCACTTCACCTTACAATGTCTCCGTCAGAATGTCATCGACAGACGCAGATACTTTGTCTCTGAAGACAACCCCTGACAGGACAACAGCTTTGGCCTGCTTCCATCTCGATCACCGTCTGTGATGGAAAAGAGACTCGCAAATTACGCGGAATGCGTCAGAATCCGCATGCACTTGCCAATGAAAAGCGAAGCAGCGAACGCTGCATTCCGGACTCGATTGAAATTGAATTGAAAGTGTTTCCGATGGGAACTGGAGAAAGTTCGTCTGACCTGCTGAGTCTGTTGCAGGGGATTGCCGCAGGAACGCAATCAGTCGAGCATGTTTATGAGATGCTCTCTTCGGAACGCAGCGACTCAGTAGGACTGACTGCATCTGGGGATGTTCGCATTGATTTCGATCGGGAAGCCCGATGCGGATTTCCGGAAGTCATCTACGGACCCGGCAAATCACTTGAGTCCGTTGTCCAGGGCGCGGAACGACTGCTCTCCCGAAATCAGAACGTCCTCGTCACACGCTGTTCTCCGGAACAATTGAATGCACTCAAGGAAGCATTCCCGCAGATTGTCACCAACACCGTGGCTCGCACTGCGAGATTCAATCACTCGGCACCAATGATCGGTAAAGTCGTCGTGGTATCCGCGGGAACTTCAGACCGACCAGTTGCTGAAGAAGCACTGGAAACGCTGCGATGGATGAACGTCAACACCGAGCTTTTGCTGGATGTGGGAGTTGCTGGGCCTCAGCGGTTTCTACAGGAAAAGCATCGTCTGGACGCCGCTGATGCCGTGGTCGTTGTCGCTGGTATGGAAGGAGCACTGCCTTCCGTCGTCGGAGGTTGGGTTCGTTGTCCGGTGATTGGCGTCCCGACCAATGTCGGTTACGGGGCCTCACTCGGAGGCTTCTCGGCGTTGCTCAGCATGTTGAACAGTTGCGCGTCCAACGTTGCAGTCGTGAATATCGACGCTGGCTTCAAAGCGGGATATGTTGCAGGCATGATCGCGAACGCCCGTTCACAATCATCGCACGCAGGGTAAAAACAAAACGCGATCCAATGGCATTTGCACCACTGGACCGCGCTGAAGGAATGCGATAAGCACATCGCATGACCAAATTCAACAGACATCGTGTAGAGTCTCTGGCACGCGGGATTGAGTCTTCGCTAAACAAGACGACTGCTGCGCGGCCACATAATCGATCGGAACGGTCTAAGCTTCTTTGCGTTGAGACCGTGTCCAGAATGCAATTGTCCCGAGAACACGACTGACAAATGAGTCATCGATTCCTAGTCGGCTTTTCAACGTGCTGTAAGCCCAGACCAGACGTTTATCGAGCCAGAAGAGCATCGATTTCAAACCGTCCGTTGGACGTGATCTGTAGTTCGTCCAGACACGTTTCGGCAGCTCTTTTTCTTCGGTGAAGTAATAGAGAGCAATCGACTTCCTGGTCATCGATTCTGGGCAGCGAATCGGATCAGGGAGCCCGTGATAGGAATCTTCATCTGTATTGAAGATGACCGCGCGGTTCAGCAGCGGAAGAATACGCTTTGAACAACGGGACATATCGCGTTCCCAAAGCTCCAGCTCTCCACCGTATTCCGGTTTCCACTCAGGATTCAGGTAGACCAGCAAATTCACACGGCGGCGCCAGTTTGGCTTGTGTGGATGTACCGTAAAGTCAGCGTGAACATTCAGAAAGCCGTTCCGCTTGCTCTGATGCAAACCGCCGCCTTCCATTGAATCGTCTGGCAGCAGATTCGGAATTCCGGTCAGCTTGCTGAGAAACTGACAGAACTCTGGACTGTTCAGATCGTCAATCACGTTTCGCAGGAACTCCGGCAACAGGTCCCGCTTGTTCAAGCCATGTTTCTTTTCGTTGAGGTGGACATAGTGAATCCAACCTGTGTCATTGACGGACGGAAACGCGTCGGAGGCAAGAGCAGCAGTATCCGTCTCTAAAAAGTCGTCCAACTGAATGTGCGGAAACGGTCCCGCCTTCTGGTAAATATCCGAGAGATGATCCAGTTGGGTCTCCCAGAACCCCAGATCGACAGACGACGACGGAGCATGCCCATCTTCAGAGCATTCGCCCACTGCTGACGATGTTTGCGAGAATCCATTCTTGAAAGAAGTGATCATTGCGGAGTCCTTTCCACAAATACTCTCAGATATTTCCGTGCAGACACCTGCCAACGTGAGGCAAACTTTTCTGGAAATGCGGGAGAATCGTAAAGCAGACTCCGCAAACAGGACCAGACCAACCTTTATTCAAATAAACCGCAAAACCCCAATTGTGCAAAGATTACACAAAGCGCGAGACGCGAGCGTCGGCATCCTGAGCAACGACCGGGTGACCAGCGACTCTCACCAGAATGATAATCTGTGACAATGATTCCTGATCGAAGGGGTCGGCTTTTCGATTTTTCAATCATCGATTGTAAAATCGTTATTCGAGCGGAGCGGTCTGGTCTGAAGCGACGATAAGCCAGCTAGGGTGTCGCCATTCAGATGTGTCCGGGGTGAGTCGGATGGACCGAAATGTCAATGTAATCGCTCTGGTCAAAGATGGGGAACGGTACGTCTTCCTTTACGACGACCGCAGCGTTGCCCAACTCTTGCAAACACTCGGTCGGTACGCAGCCGACCCGGAGCTGAATTTCACCTGGTATGACGCTGCTGTGCTGAGCCAGAAGGTTCGCCGGTTACAGTCATCTCCTTCACCGTCAACAGACACCCCAGATTCACACCCATTTCGTCGCTCTGCATAACGCCGCAAGCTCGCGAATCTGTCGCAGATTCAGGCTTTATAGGCTCTCTCTCTGCAGACACCGGAGACCCAGATTTACGGCCCAAGAATCCGAAGGCCGCTCATTATCACGTCGTTTGTGGTCACATCGGTTGTATCACCGGGCGACTCGATGGCTTCTGAAATTCCATTCTGAACTCAAATTCGGTCTTTCCTGGTAACAGGCATCCCGGCATGATTCAGATACCGGCGAAATGTCGCTGTGGAAAACCGGAAGTCGTAAAAGAGCATCGCAGAAAGCGGTCTTGCAATGCAAAGTTCCGTTCAACAGTTTCTGAGGCATTTGAAGCTCGAACGCAATGCCTCGGATCTGACGGTAAAATCCTACGGAGATGACTTCGGCAGCTTCTTTGATTACCTGGAAGACCGAGTGCCGGGAATCGCATCGCCTGATCAGATTACGATTCCCATTCTGCGTGGCTACCTGTCATACCTTCATGAATGCCAGTACGCCAGAACGACGATCGCCAGAAGACTGGCCGCGATCCGCAGTTTCTTTCGGTACACCACACGGGAAGGTCTGACATCCTCCAATCCCGCTCAGGCATTAAGAACACCGAGAACCGGCCGTAAACTGCCGCACTTTCTTTCCACCGAACAAATCACAACCTTACTCGAAGCTCCGCCGGCAAATGATCCAATGGGGTTGAGAGATCGGGCGATACTGGAAACGCTCTATTCAGCGGGGCTTCGTGTTGCAGAATTGACTGGCCTGAACATCTCTGACTGGGACCGTGGGGCCAATATTCTGCGAGTGTTTGGAAAAGGCGCAAAGGAGCGAATCGCTCCGATTGGGTCATACGCATCACGGGCACTCGACACATGGCTCAGCGTGCGTGCAGTCGATCCCATGGCACCTGCCTCTGAACATGACGCACTTTTTCTGAACCGGTTTGGCCGTCGGATCACGACTCGAAGTATCGGGCGAATGCTCGACAAGTATCTGAAAGAGACAGGACTCTCTTCACTGACAAGCCCTCACACATTGCGACACAGCTTTGCGACTCACCTGCTGGATGGGGGGGCGGATTTGCGAAGTGTTCAGGAATTACTGGGACATAAGAGCCTCACGACAACCCAGATTTATACTCACGTCAGCACCCGCCGCATGCGTGAAACCTATGAAACTTCGCACCCTCATGCAAAACGCAGCGCTGAATAGTGAATTTGGTTCCGTCAGAGCGTCGTCCGTCCAGAAGCCTATAAAAATTGAAGCGGGCACCCAGAAGCCTCCAGGGTGCCCGCTTCTTCTTTGCCTGAATCGGGAAATGCCAAACGGAAATAGAGTCGCGATCAATTTCCGTTCAACAAGTCACGCTCAAGCAAAGATGTCCCAAGCCACGTTTCCGGCAACATCAGTTAACCGGAACTCGCGGCCCGCGTATGGGTAGGTGAGTTGTTCGTGATCCAACCCCATCAGCGCGAGGAGAGTCGCATGGAGGTCAGTCGTGTGCATGCGGCCATCGACAGCATTCACACCGAACTCGTCTGTCGCCCCATAAGAGAATCCTTTCTTCACCCCGGCCCCGGCCAGCCACATGGTGTAGCCGGTGATATTGTGGTCTCGCCCATCCTGACCTTGGGCTGTCGGCAAACGTCCGAATTCACTGCCGAAGATGACGAGTGTTTCGTCCAGCAATCCGCGCTGTTCGAGATCGTCCAGCAGTGCGGCCGTTGGCTGATCTGTCATCGCAGACTGGTTGATTAACCCTTTGTGAAGGTTGTTGTGGTGATCCCAGCCTTGCTGGCAGATTTCCACGAATCGAACCCCGGCTTCGCTCAATCGCCGAGCCATCACACACTGACGGGCAAAGCTCCCTGCAGGACCGTCTTTGACGCCGTATGCTTTGAGAACATGTTCAGGTTCTTTCGAGATATCGAGTAGTTCCGGAACCTTTCCCTGCATCCGATACGCAAGTTCATAAGACTCGATCACCCCATCCAGTTGGCTGGGAGCTTCTGGACGTTTCGCCAGATCACGATTCATGGACTGGATCAAGTCGAGCTGTCGACGTTGCAGCGAGTCATGTGTTCCGGCCTTCAGATTCGGCATGAACCCGGTATCGCTGACTCGTGTTCCCTGAAAGTGAGCAGGTAGAAACGCAGAGCCATAGTTCACCGCTCCCCCGAAGTTCGGTGGCGGATTAATGGTGATATACCCCGGCAGATCCTGATTCTCTGTCCCGAGTCCGTAAGTCAACCATGATCCCATTGACGGCCGGGTCAATGTCACCAGAGTTGCTCCCGTGTGCAACTGAATCACAGCCTGAGGGTGAGCCGGAGTATCTGTGTGCAACCCACGCAAGAAGCAGAGTTTGTCAACGTGCCTTGCGGAGTGCGGGAACAGTTCTGACACCCAGGTTCCAGTTTCCCCGTGTTGTGAGAACTTGAACTTGGACGCAGTCAGTCGACCGCCCCCGGGACCAGTCTTGCCGTCGTTGGCCTGCAACTCCGGCTTGTACTCCCAGGTATCCATCTGAGAAATACATCCCTGTTGAAACAGGAAGATGACACGTTTCACTTTCGGAGTGAAGTGTGGCTTCTTCGGGGAAAGAGGCCCTGCCGGAGTTTCCGTCGCCTGAGCTTTTTTTGTTGCAGCAAGCAACCCTGCGAGAGCCAGAAAGCCGAATCCAGCTCCTGCGGATTTGAGAGCGTCACGTCGCGAAACGACTGGGAACGCTTGATTGATGAATGACATGACGATGCCTTTCCATGACGATGGGAGATGTCACGATTTTCGTTGGTTCTGATGTTCGAGCGTTGGTAGTGACAGGATTGGTCTCTTCTGAGAGTTACTTCAGATATCTGAACTCGGCTGATCCATAGAGGGCTTGAATGAAGGACGCCCAGGCAGATGTCTCAGCACTCACTTTCTCCAGTTCCTTCTCTTCGATCGGGGCATCTCCCTGAACAATCTGATCAGGATCAATAACCTCTTGAGCAGCGCCTCCCCCGGTGCCAGTGCCTTGCGCCACCTTTGCAGGAGTCACAGCGGCGATCTGCTTTTCAGGTTCCTTGACTTGCTCTAATCGATCCGCAATCTGCTGCAGTTCGTTGGTGGTGGCAGTGACCTCTGCGATGTACTGCTCAACTCTGGCTGCTTCCACTTCATCAGGATTCCGCCCGAGGACCGCACGATAGGCCGATTGGATTCGTTCTGGAGTGGTTGAATTCTCCTTCAGTACGTTGACCGCGAGATTCTGGGAAACTTCACGGACAAAAAAGTCATTCAGCATGTACAACGCTTGTGGCGGGACTGTTGTTTCATCGCGATGTCCAACAACCAGACCTTGCTCGGCGAAGTCGAAGACATACAGCGATGTCGGCACCAATCCACGAACCAGAGGCAGGTACACACTCCGGGCACGGCTGTCTCTTCCCTGGGCTTCAATCTGTCTGGCCTCGGCACCATTGTTGCGAAGCTCAATCACTTTCAACTTCGCGGCAGGTGAGGCTTCCGGACGCTTGTGATCAATCAGTTTGCTGCTGACGAGCATCGCATCCCGGATTTCTTCTGCAGTCAATCGGCGTGGAGGATGACGCCACAACCATCGATTCTGAGGATCGACAGCCAAGGCCTTTTCATCAGTAACGGCACTCATCTGATAAGTCTGAGTCAGAACGAGGTCTCGAATCAAACTCTTTGTTGACCAGCCCTGATTAACGTACCGAAGAGCCAGATAGTCCAGCAGTTCAGGATGGCTTGGATGGTCTCCGTTGACGCCGAAGTTATCCGGCGTCGAGACAAGTCCAACTCCAAACAGATACCCCCAGATTCGATTCGCAATCACCCGAGTCGTCAGCGGGTTTTGTGGATGGGTTAACCACTTTGCTAACTCCAGACGACCGCTGCTATTTTCTGGAATCTCCGGAACATCAGGCAGATTCACCAGACTGAGGAACCCACGAGGGACAACCGGCCCGTATTTCTCCGCTTCGCCGCGAATCCGAATTTCTGCATCTGAGATCGTTTTTGATTCGCGAACACCAAGAGCAACTGGACCGTTTGCTGCAGGGTCTGTCAGAGCAGAAAGTTCCTGCTGCAAGCGATTCAATCTCTGCCGAGCAGCCTGACGCTTGTTTCTTCCGTTCGGCAGCTTTTCAAGACCTTCATCACTCTGTTGCAACCGGCGGAACTCCGCCTGAGCAGTCTCCACACGCCTTTTGAGTTCTTTCACTTCGTCGGTCTGAACTGGTGCAGCATCGCCTGCCCCCAGAGGAAGCAGCATCGATGTGTCGTAGTAATCGAGACCGCCGCCCCCCATTTTGTTACGGACACCAGCACACAGATCAGTGCTCTGGAAGATCCCAACCAGAGCGTAATAGTCCTTGGTAGGGATCGGATCGAACTTGTGGTCGTGGCACCGTGCGCAACTGACGGTTAGTCCCAACACTGCCTGAGAGACCGTGTCGATCTGCTCGTCGATGTTGTCCAGAATGAAACGGTTCTTGAACCGCTGATTCACATCTTTCACCCCCAGCGCGAGGAAGCCAGTGGCGGTCAGATGTTCGACTCGTTCTTCTTCGGACTGATAAGGAAGCAGATCGCCAGCAATCTGTTCCTGAATGAACTCGTCATAAGGCTTGTCTGAATTGACAGCGTTAATGACATAGTCCCGGTACTTCCACGCATGAGGGTAGGGCAGGTTTCGTGCTGATCCGGTTGATTCCCCATAACGGGCAATATCCAGCCAGTGACGCCCCCAATGTTCTCCGAATGCTGGGGAATCCAGCAAACGATCCACAAGCTTCTCGTAAGTATCGGCGGAATCGTCTGCCAAAAACCGATCAACCTCTTCCGGTGTTGGTGGAAGACCAGTCAGATCAAAGGTCACTCGACGAATTAATGTTTCTTTACTGGCAGGTGCAGCAGGTTGAAGGTTCTTTGCTTCGAGCTTCGCAAGAACAAAGAGGTCAATCTCACTCTTCACCCAATCCTGCTGACGAACGGCAGGAAGAACAGGCTTCACAACTGGCTGCCACGCCCAATGGTCTGCCAGAAGGTCCTTGTACTCTGCGATTGCCTTGTCGTAATCATGCGAAGCAACAACATCGACAGGCCAGACAGCTCCGTCTGCAATCCAGCGTTCAAGATCGGCAATCTGCTGGTCTGTCAGCTTTGAATCAGGAGGCATTGCCGGAGCCCCCTGTGCATGGCGAACAGCCTTGATCAGCAGACTCTTCCCAGGTTCGTTGGGAAGAATGGCCTTCCCACGTCCCCCACCTGCAAGAATCCCACGATGTTCGTCGACTCGCAGGCCCCCACGGGCATTGGTCGATGCGGAATGGCAGGTATAGCAGTTCTCTACCAGCAGCGGCCGGATCTTCTTTTCGAAGAACTCCAGCTTTGCTGCATCCTGCCGGAGTTCGGCCGGTGGAGCGACTGGCTTATCGTCCGCAAGCAAACTCGCTTGAGAGATCAGGGAGCCTAGCCCAATTGCAAGCAATGACCTGTGAAACATAACGACCTCGGGCCGAATTTCAGTAGAAACAGTTCCTGAAAACTCATTCAGGGCAGATGTAAACCAGATTCAACAATGTCAGTTCACAATGACTTCAAGCGAACCAGCGTTTACATCGCCCCCTTCTTTGATGACTTGGAGTGAACTCGATCCGCGGGAGTGGTCACCAGTGCCAACTCCACCACGTTATTTCCTTTGACAACTTCCTGGGTGAGCTCCGACTCGACGTTGTAGCGGCGCGGGATTTTGAAAGAGGGACGAGGAGTTCCTGAGCCGGCATCATGATCAAAATCAACCCGAACGATGTGGGTGCCTGGCAGAGCCCCCCAGCGTTCACGCGAATACCGCAGCTTGAAAGTCCCTTCTTCGTCGGTGTAACCAACTGAAGGACGCCCTTTGTCGGTTGGCTGAAACTCAACCATCACCCCTTCGAGCGGACTTCCGTCGAGAAGAACCTTTCCGACGACCGGAGCAATCGTTGGCCCGGACGATCCGCAACCAGAAAGCAACCCGCTCCCAACAACCAAAACAGACGCAATCAACTTCTTTGCAGCGACTGAACCCAACTTATGCATTTGACCCTCCCACTGACGAACTCAACATAAACCCGACTGAGTTGTGATTGATTGTTTGACCAAAAAAACGTGCGAACCTTTCGAGTCATCGGCTTAGAACTCGCCGAGCACATTTCCATCACTTCTCATTCCAAGTTGCTGGTAAGTTCCCTTTCGTGTTCGAGGATCGCCGGAGACGACCGGCGTATTGTCAAAGTGAATATTTTCGCTGAGGAACCGGACACTTCCGTCAACAAACAGGAAGTGAGTTCCTCCGGTATGCATACTGTGAAACGCTCTTGCTGCATTGTCTCCCGGCAGATTGATGACCCAGTTTGTCAGCCCCTGATTCTGCCGTAATCCGATATCGCCATTCCCGGTATAGTTTCGGGTGCCGATCCAGATGGCAGAGAGGTGATCCCAACTTCGTTCACCGACAAACAACGTGTTACTTGCTCCGTCTGTGACGTCTTTCAATCCAACTTTGCTTGCCGGCCAAAACATTCCATAAGGATCAGTTTTATTCAGAATCCAGTCATCTGCATGAACCCAACGAATCCCGTGAACGCCAACGTAATTTGAGGATGCAACAGCAATGTTTCCAAAGGCCGCATTGGTGAATCCACGCTGATCATTCAACTCTGGTGCAATGTCAGACGGGCAACGGTGAGCGGTCAATTGGGCTTGAGCATCTGATCGCAAGTTTGCATCCAGAAGCCTTCGAACAAGCTCCATTCCTGAAACATCCAGCTTCTGATACAGAGCCGCCTGATCCATTTGAGGGAGAATAAACGCGGCCCATCCATAACCGGTTGCCCGATTTGCCGTTGTCAAATTCACCCCGACGCCAGCATCTTGCGAAAGGCTTGAAAGGGCATTCCCTGGTGGGAATACACTGA
Source organism: Planctomicrobium piriforme (assembly GCA_040393865.1). Classification (GTDB taxonomy): domain Bacteria; phylum Planctomycetota; class Planctomycetia; order Planctomycetales; family Planctomycetaceae; genus Planctomicrobium; species Planctomicrobium piriforme_A. The sequence continues at coordinate 35,052 of JBEBTF010000002.1, forward strand.
AGGCATCGTGATAATTGTGAAGCGCGATTCCAATCTGCTTCAGATTATTTCGACATTGCGTACGCCGAGCCGCTTCTCGTGCCTGTTGAACAGCAGGCAACAGCAACGAAATCAGAACTGCAATAATCGCGATCACAACCAGCAGTTCAATTAACGTGAACGCGCGGAGACGCCCTCTATTGTACAGGTACATTTCGCCAATCCTCAGGTTCGTAATGTGCAACAGGAAATGGTTGCGCCAACGGTCTGAGGCTTCCACGCAATGCAATAAAGCAATCACGTGCAGATCGGGCAGCGGGGAACAAGCTGAGACACCACCAGGCAAATGCCCCTCAATCAAGAGGAGGCTGTTGCCTGCGCAATGTAGATCAACACCAGAAACGAAGAACTCAATTCAAATAACATCTCCTGACACCTTCGCGACTCCCCACAAGCAGGAGAAGGTGCCAGGCGACCGCGACCTAAACACAACAACAGCAACAGTTCAGTGGACCGAGGAGTTTCAGTTGTACGTGTGTCATTTCGAATCGAATTTCAATATTCATTTCTGTCCGTTACTCTGGCTGGCGGAATAAACTACCAATCAGGTCGTGGAATATTTATCGGCGAGACGAAGCAAATTGTCAAGGCTCTTCAGATGTTTTTTCAAAAAAGGCTTCCAGACCAAATCTGGGAGGACAGACCCAGCAAAATCGGCGCTCACGACACCCCAGGAACAAAAGCCACTCTTGCAACCAATATGGCCCCTACAATCGGTCACAAACTGGCGATCAGACGAAGACATGAATGCATGGATTCGCGACCGCAGAGACCGCATGAATACTCCAACATCTGAGAGTTCAATACGCTGAAAACGCCTTGAAGGTTGGCAATGCTTACGCATTCCTTTACCGTGTCATTGCGTCGCGATGCCTTCCCTGAACAGGGCCCCATCACGACGACGCCAGAACAGCCACTCTGGCGCCGCTTATTTGCCTGGAGCGTAAGTTCATGTTGTCCATTGTCATTCCGGTGCTGAACGAAGAGGAGAGCCTCCTTGAGCTTCATCGCCAGATCAAAGCTGTCGCTGAGAAGACTTCGCTGGAGTTCGAAGTCATCTTCGTCGACGACGGATCAACAGATGGATCATGGAACCGCATTCAGCAGTTAGCGAACGAGAACACCAACGTCTCAGGGATTCGCTTCCGAAGAAACTTTGGAAAAGCTGCCGCCCTGATGGCTGGATACCGTGCGGTTCAAGGTGACATCGTCATGCAGATGGACGCGGATCTGCAGGACGACCCAGAGGAGATTCCGCGCTTTCTTGAAAAACTGAACGCAGGAAACGACGTCGTCAACGGCTGGAAGGAACGCCGGCTCGACCCGTGGCATAAGGTCTATCCGAGTAAGGTCTTTAATGCGATGGTCAGTTATTTGACTGGCCTGAAACTGCACGACCATAACTGCGGAATCAAAATGCTGCGAACGGAAGTGACGCGGGAAATTCGTCTTTATGGCGAACTTCATCGATTCATTCCGGTGCTCGCAAATGCCCGTGGGTTTCGCGTCGCAGAGCAGGGTGTTCACCATCGCCCTCGACAGTTCGGATATTCAAAATACGGGGTCCGGCGATTCCTCCGAGGATTCCTCGACCTTCTCACAGTGGCATTTCTTACAACCTTCGGTCATCGCCCGTTACACCTGCTCGGTGGCTTGGGTCTGCTGTTCTTTGGGCTCGGTTTTGCTGGATTGAGTTACCTCGGGTTCACATGGATCATGATGAATATCGCAGAGGTTTGGACTCAAGCCCCCATCGGCAGCCGCCCGATGCTGCAATATTCCATCGCTTCGCTGCTGCTGGGAGCTCAGGTTCTCTCTCTGGGAATCCTTGCCGAACTGATCGTTGCCAATACCGGGCATGATCAGGACAGCTACAGCATCAAGGAACGAACCCGTTCCTGATGCCCAGATGCGATGACATTCGCATCCGCTGGCGATTGCGATTCCCGATGGGTTCACACAGCCGACAATTGTGAGTTACTATAAGGGAATGTCTGCAAACGTCCGCGATCTTCAGGCAATCCGCGACTTTCGAGTGAAGCTCATCCGCTTCATAGAGGAAGTTGAAGGAGCATTGCAAACTCTTCAAGGAGACATGCGTCGCGGGTTTGAGTGGATTGGACAAGAGCAACCGCAGTACTGGACCGTACAGCAACGAAAGGCATATGACCTTGTTGCCGCCACACGTACGGCCCTGACCTCATGTCAATTGCGTACCGTCGCTGGAAACCGTTCTTCCTGTATCGAAGAAAAAGTCGCGTTTGAAAAAGCGAAACGCCGTTTGCAGCATTGTCAGCAGCAGATTGACGTGATCAAACGCTGGTCCGTAAAAATTCATCATGACGTTGATGAATTCCGCGGTCGCATCGCTGGGCTGCGAAGATTGCTGGACGTGGATATTCCACAGGCGATTGCATTCCTGGAACGTTCAACCGCAATTCTGGAATCTTATGCTGAGACCACTCGTCCCAAGCCAGACTCGGATTAGCCGCATTTGGACGATCGTGTGAATCTGGAATGCCCAGAGACACCCACGATTGAGAGAATTGCTCTCAGTCAATCCAGTAACGATCAGCATCTGCAATCAATCAGACAACTCTCACTCACATCAGCAAACATCTGCTCACCGTCGAGTTTCAGCTGAACACATCTCTGAATGAGGGATCATGAAGATGCCTTTGAAGTTTCTGATTCTCAATGCAGGTTCATCCTCACTGAAATATGCGGTTTATCAACAGACCGAGAATGCAGATCCCGAACGGCTGCTCTCCGGCAATATCGAGAAGGTAAACGCATCTTCAGACAGCAAAACTCAGTTGTTCGAGATGCTCCTGGATGCGTTGCAGGGGAAACAGTCTCTTTCAGAGATTGCGATTGTGGGGCATCGCTTTGTGCATGGCGGCCCGGACCTCATGGAATCGGTCTGGGTGACACAGGATGTGATCCAGCAACTGGAAGCGAGCATCCCTCTTGCTTTAAATCACCTGCCAGCCCAGATCGAATTGCTGAAGTGCTTTCAAAATACATTTTCACATCTTCGCCAGTTCGCCGCGTTCGACACAGCGTTTCATGCGAATCTCCCCCGATCTGCAAGAATTCTTCCAATCCCTCGATCTATGCACGGGAGAGAAGTTCGACGCTATGGGTTCCATGGAATCTCGTATTCTTACCTGATGGCCGAACTCAACCGAATCGCGGGAAGTGATGTCGCTCAAGGACGAACAATCCTTGCTCATCTTGGAAATGGGGCGAGCATGGCTGCCGTCCATCACGGAACCTGTATTGATACATCGATGTCGTTCACCCCCACGTCCGGACTGGTCATGGGAACCAGAACAGGGGATCTCGACCCAGGACTGATTCTGTATCTGCAACGTGAACATCACCTGTCGGTCGACGAGTTGGAAACGATCTTCACCAAGCAATCAGGATTGATCGGCATCTCTGAAACAAGTTTTGACATGCGAGACCTGCAACAAAGACGGGCGGTTGATCCGCGTGCGGATGATGCGATTTCGGTTTTCTGTTATCAGGCAAAGAAACAGATTGGTGCCTATTTCGCAGCACTCGGAGGACTTGAAACATTGGTCTTCTCCGGTGGAATCGGAGAGCATTCCGCTGCCGTCCGACAGGAAATCTGTCAGGCTCTGGAGGGCCTTGGAATCATCATCGACGAGAAGCGTAACGCAGAACATGCCGCGGTAATCTCGGCTGATGATTCACAGGTTATCGTGCGAGTCATCCCCACAAACGAAGAACTCATGATCGCGCGCGAACTCAGGCATCTATTAAATTGACGAGAGAACCAGCACTTGCATCGGTCCAGAAACACGAGAATCCTCAGACAGATCATTCTGCCTGAGGATTCTTTGTTAATCCCAAACGATTACTTCGCCTTCATGGAAGTCCTCGCAGTGGCCTTCATTTTTGCCTTTGCTTTTGCTTCTTCCGCATACCGGGCACGTTCGTCTTCCAAAGCTTGCTCGTTGGAAGCATTCGCTGCCGCTTCTTTCTCAGGCGTCATCACATTCGATGACTGACCGCACCCGACAGTGAATAACGACAAAGCAAACACCAGCATATGCTTCTTAAACAACATGAATTTCATTTCTGTACAACGAGTGCAATTCTCAAAATGATGTGGATAGACCGATACGGTCTAGAACTCACCGACTGGCAGACCGTCATCTCGAAGGGCGAGACGTCGCATTGTCTGGTTGTCGATATTGAAGCTCAGCATTCGCACCGAGCCGTCAGCGAAGCAGAAGAGTGTTCCCCCTGCGTGAGCGGATCCGAAGAACGGATGCCAGGTTGTGAAGCTGACTCCCCCTGGATCTTTCACAGCTTTCACATCCATTGGTGCTTGAACATCTGGCAGAGGAGGAATTCCATATTCAACAAGAGTCGCGCCAGAACCAGTAACGCCTGCTCCCCAACGAATATGATCCTCATCCCACCCGGCATTACACCATTTTTCGTTGTCGCCGCCGTCTTTTCCATATCGGGCCGGATTCAGTGCCTTCTCTCCGGTCATGATCGTGTTTGAAGTTCCGTCTTTGATGTCATCCAAACGGACATCAAGATTAGATTCAGTGCGAACGACCACTCCCTTCAAACCATCCTGGCTTGCTCCGCCTCGTTCACCTGCATTCCCGACGTAATCTGCGCGAGGCCAGTTGTTATATTCCCGTGCTCCACGACGGCTTGGGCAATAGAACACGCTCACAATGTTCCGTCCAATTGAGTTAGCCATCGCGTCATAGGCCGGTTTGTCTACTGACGCATCAATATTATAGTCTGCGAGATTGTAAATTGTGGATTGTTCGATGTACGGAAGAATCTGGAACAACCAGCTGAACCCGCTGACGGTGTAAGGGTACGAGTCACTGTGAGTCGGCCCTTTTCCGTTACGTCCGCCTGTTGGGAGTTTTCCATAGACATCATGGAAGTTGTGGAACGCGAGACCGAATTGCTTCAGGTTGTTCGCACACTGTGAACGGCGTGCCGCTTCACGTGCCTGTTGAACTGCTGGCAGAAGCAATGCAACCAGAATCGCAATGATGGCAATAACGACCAGCAACTCAATCAGAGTAAAGCCCCGTCGTCCTTGCGAGTTCGCCACACATTGAACATTCCGTTGTGTTCGCATCATTAAAAGTCATCCCTTTTTATGGGCAATTGGGTGCAATGAAGACGAATCCGACAACCAGATGAATAAGGCTCGTCATTGCACCAGGAACAATTTCTGCTTCTTGCGGGTTAACTGATCCGCACCTCAAGCAGCTTGATCACCCATATAAGATCACATGATTTTTAATCTTTTGTTTTCCGAGTATGAAAAACGTGTTAATCATGAAGTCTGAAGACGATGCATCAACTTCGGCCTTCGTAACAGATGCTCCATAAGTAAGGTTTTTCCGTGAAATGCACCTGAGAAAACGAAAAATCCCCGATTGCAATGGCAACCGGGGATCACAGTTCTTGCTTCCGTTCGCAAAACCGTCGTGACTACTTTTTCAGTTTGATAAACGCCATGGCGTTGTGATTGTTCATGGGAATGATCAGTTGATGCTGTTTCGAGTCGTACCCCATCGACGCCGCGCTTGGGATTCCGGAAGCAATGACCTTCGCTGGCTGACCTGGGCGAATCTCTGAAACGCTGCCAAAGCGGACACTGCTCACGTACTTCGTCCCGTCGGACAAAATCACCAGACCATCGTTGCCCCCTTCAGCCGCGTGTTCAGTTTGAAGAAGCTTCGCTGTCTTCGCATCGAACGTCATGACAGAATTATTTCCAACATTCACAACGACGACGTTCCCATTCTGATCGATCGCAACACCATTCGGGTTCACTAATGGAGCACCTTCAACAAACACGGAAGATTTCCCATCAGGTGTGATCTTGAAAACGCGGCTTTCTGGTCGGGTATTGGAAACGAAAATTGTCCCGTCCGCGGCTACGCCGATCCCATTTAAAAACGTCGCCCCTTCAACTGGAAATTCTTTGCCAGGTTTTCCTGTCGCCAGATCGAACGTCCGCACAACGTCAATATCTGCCGTGTACAGAACACCGTTATGAATTGCACTCCCTAACGGATGATTCAGAGTCAAACCATCTCTGGTTGCTCCGATCCATTTCGTTGTGTGAACGCTGCCATCCGGATTCAACAGGGACACATACCCATCGTTTGGTTCCAGGTTCTGAGCCACTCCTGCATTCATCACAACGATCAGATTGCGTGCAGGATCGTAAACACAACTCTCAGCAAAGCGGAAGCTCCCGTAAACTTTGACGTTGTCCGAAATTCTGACGAACTCTCCGGCCTCATTGACGGAACCAAGTGGTTGGCCGGCCTGAAATTCCTTCTTCGCTTTCGGAGCGTCCTGTGCGACAGCGACCGTTCCAACCAATGCCATCGTGCAAAGAGACGCAACAAGAGAGACTTTCATGAAACCCCTTCCAAATCGTTGTTCAATTCACTGAAGTTGCTAATTGTCCATGCTCAGATAACAAAACTCTGGCCCCGATACAGCAGGATGGAATCGAGGGAGTTTCATTTACTTAGACGATGCCTCGGACGACTTCAGAAATGCGATGAGGTCCGCCATTTTCTGATGATCGATGAGTTTCTCGAACCCTTCCGGCATCAATGACTGGCCACTGCTGACGAGTTCATCGAGTTCTGACCGTAACAACGTTTCCTGTTTTCCCTGCTGGCCGACCAGCGTAATACTGGTCGCGGTCTCTGACTGGAGCAACCCGGAAACAGCCCGGCCTGATTCAGTGAGCGCTGTGTAAGAGACGAAACGACTGTCAACATTCTTGTTCGGATCAAGAATTTCCTGCATCAGAAATTCAACAGATTTTCCAGCTTGCGGGACCAGATCCGGTCCAATTGCATACCCGACTTCTCCAAGGCGATGACATGCTGAACATGCTTCAACAAACACTTCTCGGCCACGGTGGACCTGTCCTGTCAGATCCAAAACAGGGCGATAACTTTGAAGTACAGACTGACGAGATCCTTGCCCTTCTGCGGAGAACAATTTTGTTGCCAGCGTTTGAATCTCCTGCTGATTCGATGCCAACAACCGTTGTCTGCGAGGCAGATCAATGATTGCCGGAGAAACTGTCCGCTCCTGAACGGCTTTCAGAAGAGAAAGCTGCCACTCTGGTCGAGAAAGGAGAAGGTCCAACACCTGCCCCCTCAACGCCGGCGAAAACGAATTCCATTTCTTAAATAACAGGGCAGGAACCGAATCTGTATTCAATCTTCCCAAAGCGGCCACGGCGGCCGTCTGCACAACAGGCGACTCTCCCGGGGTTAAGAGCCCGGCAAGAAGATTAAAGTCTTCCTGCAATCCTTCCCCCTGATAGCCGAAGACCTGAATCGCGACAACACGCTGGGAGTCGGAATGTTCACGAGTCTGAACCTGTGACCGAGCCACGTTCATCATCTCTGTGACAGGAGTACGAATCGCCGATGGGAATGCGTTCAATTCGATTTTACGGCGTTGCAAAACACCAAAGACTCTGGCGAGCGATGCCCATTGCCAGGCAGCATAGCCACTTTCTCCTGGAGTTGTGACAACAGCGAGAACAGGGCCAAGCTGTTCCGGGGAATGCATGGAAACAGCGATTCCCAGCAACTGATGAATCAAAGTAGTTCGCGTTGGCGAATCCGGCATCTGAACCACTGAATTCAATAAGTCATCGACATTCGTATGACTTACACCACTCAACGCGGCAGTTGTCAGGAAAACATCAGCTTGGGGGTGAAACATCAGTTTCAACAACGCGGCATTCACCTCTGGGTGCTGAAGCCTCCCCAATGTCGATGCCAACTGCAAACGTACTTGTGGATCAGCATCGTCAACCAGATGCAGGAGTGCTTCGGCCAGCTCAGCACTCGGAGAGAGATGCGATTCTGAAATACGAACAGCATGCCGACGAACTCCAGGGTGTCGATCCTTGAGTGAGACAAGCAACAGTTCAGGTTTGATCAGTTTCAGGCAATCCAATGTGCAAAGCGCCTGAAGCCGTGTTTCTGGACGCTCCGCTGATTGTGCTAACGTCTCCAGCGCTGGACCGACGGAGGCATCGGGATTCCAGAGGAGCAGCTGCATCGCCATGTCGCGGACCCAACCATTCGAAGAGTTGAGCGCGGCCACCAGTTCATCGGCAGAAAGTTGATCCAGGCGCGGCCATGCACGAGCAGGAATATTCTGCGAACGTACGCGATAGATGCGTCCCATGTCATGTCCGGCCCGCGGATCAATCTCCGCAAGGCTTTCCTCCGGAATCCATCGCGGATGCTCGATCACGAACCGTGACATATCAACAACGTAAAGCCCGCCGTCAGGACCAGTCTTTACCTGAACAGGACGAAACCAGTTATTAGTCGATGCAAGAAATTCCCGCTGTTGTTCGTCCGCCGAACGGTTCCCGCGAAAGCTCGATTTTGAAGGCGTCAACTTCAAACGGTGAACAACCAGACTGACTGGCTCGCATGTAAACGCATCGCCTCGAAACTCGTTCCCTAATAGGTCGTCGCGATAGATTCCAAGCCCGCAGGCGGCAGTTGCCCGGCCATCCTTACCTGACAACTTGAAGAGTTGAAGGTTGCTTGTTGCAGGATAAACGCGACTCGCCTCAGCATCCGCAGGAACAGAAACGAAAGCTGTTGCTGTTGTCACATGCGGATTGCGTCTCACAACATGGTCAGCCAGCGGTAAGTGTCGAAGGAAATTACTGTTGTCACAACCAAACCAGTTGTCCCAGTCGTCTCTCACTCGACCTTGTTGTGTCCGCCCGGTCGCAGGTTCGATGTCACCAGTCTCTGGATTAAAGCGAAAGTCGCGGTTTCCCAATTCAACAGGCGGCTTGCCATTGAAGCTCGTAATTGTTCCGCCAAACAAACCACAGGAACCGTACACCCATCCGTCCAAGCCATACTCCAGGCTATTCACCCGCGCCTGAAAGTTCTCTGTTCCGAACCCACTAAACAGTTTGCGGACAATATCCGCCTTGCCATCCTGATTCGTGTCTTCTGCATAAAGGATGTCAGGAGCGGCACAGATCAACACGCCCTTCTTCCAGACGGTGACTCCGGTTGGAAATGGGATTCCCTCAAGGAACACGGTTGATCGGTCAAAGTCTCCCGGCGTTTTCGTGGATTCAAGCAGTCGAACTCGTCCTCCCGGTTGAAACCGACCATCCAAACCTTGAGGATAGTCGTACATCTCGCACACCCAAAGCTTTCCATCAGGACCGAAATCGATTGCGACAGGAGATGTCACCAACGGTTCAGCCGCGATCAGGTCCACGGTCAGGCCTGGAAGCGTCTTTAGTGAAAGAACCGCTTCTTCTGGGGCAGGCGGTCGGGAGCCTTGTGTTTTGGTGGAATCGACGTTTGCCTTGAACTTTCCATCGAGCTGCTTACGAACAGCCTGCACAATCCGGTTTTCGATTCCAACCTCGAACGGCGCTGGCTGATCGTAATAGATCAGCGATCCTTTGCCTTCATAAGCACCTTTGGCAAGAACCGCCTCGCTGGGGATATAGCACGGTGCATCATTTGCATAGGAGTTCATCCACAGTCGTCGCGGATCAAGCTCACGTTTCAGACGCAGCGCATACTCGGCCACGACTTCGCCAGGAAGGAAGACCATCGCCAGTGATTCTCCGAAGGACCACGTCTGGACCTGATAGCTGATGGCGGTCCTTAAGGTTTCCCCTCGATCCAACTTTTCCAGTTGAACACGAGCAAAATAACCAGTGGGATCATTCTTTTTGGCGAGTTCAACAAGCTGCTCTCTGGTTAGAGCAGGGGTCAATGGCAGGGAAATCCGTTCATTCTGGATTTGTATGGGGCCAGTGACCGGACGCATTTTGATTGAGAGCAACTTCTCAACGGCCGAAGCAATTTCCAATCCCTGTTGAGACGCAACTTCCCACTTGCTGCCAGTGACTCCAGATGCCGGATTCGAATCCGCGCCGCATCCCACAGAAACCAGCGTGATCGCTTCTGGATACAGTCTGTTTAGATGATCCGCTGCATAGCCAGCCCAGTCTCCACTAATCAGTGAGTCAGAGAGTGTCACGCAGTGGCAGGCATAGTTCACGTACAACGCACGCAGTTTTCCTTCGAGATCGTGAACAGCCAATACAGGCAAGTCGTGATCAACTGGCCCGTCGGGAATCCTTCGATTCTTTGCGAACGTTGCCTTACTGATGCCAAACGAAAGTGTTGCAGGACGCCGATCTTTCAGCGCGGCAATGACGACGGCTTCCAGTTGCTCCTGAAAGAAGGCGGTGTATTTATCGATCTTCGCCTGAGCATCTGCCGGAATGGCTTCACCAAAGATATTGGGAGCCACTCCGTTAATGAACGGCGCGGAGTGAGAATGAGTGGCTGTGATCGAAAGACGAAGAGGGTCCAGCCCGACCTTCTGCTTCAGGTTCTTCGCGACCGCCTGTGTCATCTGCTCAGGGATGCCGAGCAACTCGGTTGTCACAATGACTGCTGGCGATTCCTCGTCACTTCCGAATGCAATTGCCCTGACAAAAATCGGAAGCCTGACCCCAGTTGATTCTTCTTTGCGAACCAGAAATCCATTTAACCGAATCGGATAATCCGGAGTCACATCAATCTGCGCAACCCCCACCTGAAAAACGTTCGAAGCTTCTCCGGCGAGCGACAAGGCTGAGAGACTTGTTAATACAATCCCCCCGAAAAGTACTCCCAAAACGACTCGCCGCAGATCACCAGATGCAGAGTTAAACATCAGAACCGATCCCATCGCTCGAATGATTCAACTGGTTGCTCACCAAGGGGCCGAATCAGGAATCTTACCGAGTTGCTGCGATTTATGAGAGTTTCAATAAACACAAATTCAAACGTTCCCCAGCCCAGCTTGAGTTCAGAGTCACCTTTAAGCTCACGCGGTTTCGTGGGACCGCTTCAGGCTATGACAGGATGTCGTGAATCACGTGACCATGCACATCCGTGAGTCTCATTTCGCGCGAGCTGAATCGGAAGGTGACCTTCGTGTGGTCTAACCCCAGAAGATGCAGCATCGTTGCGTGCAGGTCATGAATTTCGAGCTTGTTCTCGATTGCTTTATATCCCCAGTCATCCGTCTGCCCATAGCTCATTCCACCTCGGATACCTCCGCCTGCCATCCACATGGAAAATCCGAATGGGTTGTGATCCCTTCCGTCTCCCCCCTGAGCAAATGGAGTCCGACCAAATTCCCCTGTCCAAACGACCAGAGTTTGATCGATGAGCCCGCGCTGTTTGAGGTCGGTGAGCAACGCTCCAATCGGCTGATCCACAGAGACAGCATTTTTCTGGTGACCGTCCTGAAGATTGCTATGCTGATCCCAGCGGTCCCCATTCCCGGAAGGACATGTCAGCTCGATAAAACGGACTCCTTGCTCGACCAGTCGCCGAGCAAGAAGACATTGTCTGGCAAAAATCCTGGTTCCGTTCCACTCCGCATTCATCCCATACATCTCTTGCGTCGACGCGGACTCTTTGGAGAGATCGACCAGTTCCGGCACGGTTGACTGCATGCGAAACGCCAGTTCCTGATTCGCAATCGCTGCTTCGATGGAATCGACGCGACCAACCCGCTGCAACGTCTGCTCGTCCAGTTGCTTGAGAAACGCGAGCTTCTGCTTCTGAAGATCAGGTTTTGACTCGGTCGGACGAATATTTGCAATCGGGTTTGCACCGGACTGCAGAACCGAGCCCTGGAACGATGCCGGCAGGAATCCGGAGTTGAAGTTATCCAGACCACCTGGAGGAATCAGCCCTCCATTCAGAACGACAAAGCCCGGCAGATTCTGGGATTCGCTTCCAAGACCATAACCAACCCAGGCTCCCATGCTCGGGCGTCCTTGCAACCCTGATCCGGTATGCAGGAAGTAATTCGCCGAAGTATGTTCCGGGAATGCTGATGTCATCGATTTAATCACACAGAGATCATCGGCATGTCGCGCAACGTAAGGAAAAAGACTGCTAATCCAATGTCCTGACTCGCCATGCTGCTGAAACGTCCATGGAGACTTCAGGACTTTACCAATGTTATTGAATTGGGTCGGTTCGAGTTTTCCAATCGCCTTGCGTGGGTCCTCGCCGTTGTGCTTTTCAAGCAATGGTTTGTAATCAAATGTGTCAACCTGTGATGGACCGCCATCCATGTACAGGAAAATGATGCTTTTAACACGTGGCGGAAAATGCGTTTCCTTAGGTGCTAAAGGATTCAACGAAGTCGCATATCCAGACTCTGCAAGGAGCGCTGTTGCAGCAACAGCCCCAAATCCCGCTGCACAGCGTGAAAGCAACTGGCGACGAGTTATGACAGGGAATCGATTGTGAAGTTGTGTTTCGTTCATATTCCCTCCGGAGCCTGCCGACGATCTGCTGATTGCTCGAATCGTCACACGACGGATCGCGTTATTCAACAAACAGGAATTCTTTTCGATTAAACATCATATGGCAAAGATCACTCCACACCTGACTGTGAGTCTGATCTGTTCCATACGCTTCTGACTGAACCTGAACGAACGCCTTTGCCGCCTGTCTTTCACGATCATCGGGCATGCGGGAATAAGCTCGAATAAAAATCAAACTGAGTCGTTCGTCCTCATCGGCAGTCACTTTCGCGACTGACTCCGCCCAAAGTTTCGCCTGCTCGACAACGAAAGGATCATTCATCATTGCCAATGACTGAGCGGGAATGTTGGAAGTCGCTCGTCTCCCCATACAACTGAACGGGCTGGGCATATCAAACGTCAACAGGAATGGATTGAGAAAGTTTCGACGCACTTCCAGGTAGACAGTACGTCGTCCTGCACCATCCAATGGTCCATTGTCTTTGGGACGTCCCCGACCTTGCATAAATTCTGTGTAATGAAGTGGCACGCTGGAGCCAAACATTTTCACGTCGAGTCTTCCAGACGTCTGCAGAATTGCATCACGCAAAGATTCCGCTGGAAGTTTTCGAATGGACATGCGATGAAGTAGAACATTTTCCGGGTCACGTTCATCTGCCATCGAGTCGCCTCCATGACTCGCCATTCGATATGTCTGTGACAGAACAAGATTACGCAGCGTCTTCTTGATGGAGTACCCATTTGCTGCATGGTCTGACGCAAGCCAGTCAAGCAGCTCCGGGTGAGATGGCACCTGTCCCATTACACCAAAATCATCCACGCTCGGCACAAGCCCTCGTCCGAAAACGTGATGCCATAGACGATTGACAATCACCCGTGAAAGAAATGGATTGTCAGCGCTCGTCAATTGCTCGGCCAGTTGCCGACGGCCACTTTCATGGGGAATCACCGGTTGATTTTCCCCAGCGATTGCGGCGAGAAATCGCCTTGGAACGACCTCGCCAAATTTCGAGTCACTCCCACGAATATGAACCGGTTCGTCTACAGCAGAGCCGTCGGTCATTGCCAGGACAGGCCGGGGCTCGGGCATTGAATTCGCCTGCTCACGCAACTGTTCGTACTCAGTACGCCAAGCATTCAAGTTGGAAATCAAACCATGTTTCAACAACCAATTGAGAATCTGAATTGATTCCGATGACCGTACTTGATCACCTGCCAGTGCAAGCAGCTCAGTCCATTTTTCCGCACAATCTGTCACGATGGCTTGTCGCGAATCCAGATCAGAACTTTGAAGCAGCTGCTGACTGTACGAGGATAAAGGCAGGACAGGCGGACCCTTAGACGACAACCAGACAGAGTCGATCTCGAACCATCCGTCACCATTGTCGGAGAACTCCAGATGCGCCCGGCGCCCAAGATGATTTCCAATGTCGCCTGATTGAGAAATCCAAGCCCATTCGCCTTGGGTATCAACGTTATTCTTCCTCGCGTCGCTGAACAGCAGCCCGGAGAACTGATCCATAAAATAGTTCTCGATCACAAGACGCACTGTCACATTCCGGCCTCGCAACCGGGTATGAACTCGCGGATGAGTCAGCGTGAAAGCAGGGGACCGAATCGTCCCATGATGCTTCAAAGAGAGTGAACCGCTGTTCGGAACTCCAGGGAGGTTGAACTGCATCGCCGGCAGCGCCAAGTTCAGGGAGAGACCCTGTTTATCAGCCGATTCAAACGCATGACCACCTGTTTTCCAGTCGCGGCCCCCTCCTGAAACAAAGTCAACAAGCTGCACGGAGGACGCCTGATACTCGGCTGCTTGCTTCTGCCGGTCGAGATCCACCTTTTGAAGGTGCTCGCGTGTTTTCTCAACGTCTGACGCCCGCAACATCTCCCTCAGGACATGCAAGGGGTGAGTCGGGGAATTAATCGCGTCATCCTGAAACGCAGTGATCCATTGCTGCAATCTCTTTGGATCAAGCTGGAACTTGCCAGCCATTGATGACACCGCCTGTAGACTTTCTTCCTTTGTCCCATTCCGTTCAAGAATCTCGGCTGTGGCAGTCAGGTAGGATCTCAACGCACCTGAATCAGCCTTCGATTCATCACGAAGAGACTGCCGCAACTGCGTCAGAAGTTCCTCCTGCTTGAATTTCAGACTCGCAGTTGCTGTGGCAATTTTTCCGTGCGAGTCCTGCCAATACTGATCTCGATGCGAGCTGTTCAGGATTCCGTATAACGCGTAGTAATCTTCCTTCGAGATGGCATCGAACTTGTGATCGTGGCATCGCGCACAGGCAACAGAGAGACCGAGGAACGCGCGACTGAAGACATCGATCTGATTCTCAACTCGAATTGAAAGATCTGCGCGGGCATCCGTCGGAGAATGAACGGCTTCGCCAAGAAACCAGAAACCGGTCGCGATAACCGATTCATTTGTCTGGTCGTCTGGATTAAGACGTGGGTTCTGAAGCAGGTCTCCGGCAACATGTTCACGGAGTATCTGGTCGTAAGGGACATCGCTGTTGAACGCCCGAATCAGATAATCCCGATAGTGCGAAGCACCGTGGATGGGATAATCGAACTCATGGCCATGCGTCTCCGCATAACGCACCAAATCCATCCAGTGCCTGGCCCACTTTTCGCCATATCGTGGAGACGCCAAAAGTGCGTCAACCACTTTGGCTTCCGCCTCAGCTGAGGTGTCGTTGAGATACGCATTCAACGCATCTGGAAGTGGGGGCAACCCGATCAGATCGAAATAGACTCTGCGTAGCCAGACTTCCTTTGCCGCAGCCGGAGCAGGTTTCAGCCCCTCGGATTCAAGTCTGGCCAGAATAAACTGGTCAATCGAGTTCAGTGGCCAACTGGAATCTTTGACTGCTGGAGGGACAACGGATTTGACCGGCTGCCATGACCAATGCTCTGCTTTACGTCGCTTCCAGTCGAATTCACCAGTGGGGAGAGGAGCCGTTGCCGCTTCTTCCGGCCAAAACGCTCCATCACGAACCCAATTCTCAAGAATCTGAATCTCCGCAGCAGGCATCTTCCCGCGCGGAGGCATTTCATAATTCTCATAACGAATTGCCTGAATCAAAGGGCTCGCGTCCGGATTGCCAGCGATGACACTCGCCCCGGAGCCGCCCCCTTTCATCAAACCAGCGTGGCTGTCGAGATAAAGATCACCTTCCAGCCGCTTCGCCTTGTCACTGTGACACTCAAAGCAGTGTTTCGCCAGCAAAGGGCGAATCTGCTTTTCAAAGTGAATCGCCTTCGCTTCGTTGTCCTCTGCTTTGTCATCAGCAAATGCAACAGAAACGCTCAGGGCCAGGAGAACAATAACGCCCATTGCCCGGAGAATTACAGCATTGAAAGGCATGAGACCAAGATGCATTCAATCGTCCGTTTCATCCTGACAGTTTCATGCTGACAACAGTGGGAAGATGCGAGTCTCGCCAAACTGACGAGACTCGCAAACGGAATTTTGCCCGCAGACGCTTTCATGATGACCGACGTTGCGACTTCAGTGGAGTCACAATGATCCAGTCTCCAAACAATCTACATCTTCTCACTACTTCTTTACTTGTTCTGTCTGAAGATAGGCCAGCAGATCGTGAATCTCTTCAACGGTAAACGTATTCAACAATCCCTGAGGCATTGGAGACGTTGGCGAGACCATTGATTCCAGAATCTGTGCCCGAGGAATTGACACCGATTTTCCTGTCAGCGAATCGATCTCAACGCCGATCACATCCCGACTCACGGCTGTTGTTCGTCCGGAAATGACCTGCCCATTCTCCATGACGTAACTTGAATTGTTGTATTTGGGGTCAATTTCTTTTGATGGCTCGATGATCGATTCGAGTAATGTACGGCGATTCATTCGTTTGCCGACGGCGCTCAGATCTGGTCCGAACTGCCCCCCGCGATCCCCGTGAACATGGCACCGAAGGCACAGGGCAGCTGCAACATTCTTTCGTCCTTCTTCACGAGACGGAACACGATCCTTGAGTGCTTCGAGCTCCTGATCAAGTTCATCAACGGTCCAGTTTCGAACAAATGGACGCGCGGTCTGAACAAATCCTTCATCAGTTTCCGCTGGAGCCTGCTTCAGCAACTCCAGCTTTGCCTGAAAGTGCTTTCGTTCATCAAGGTTAAATGAACTCTCAAAGTCTTCGCGCATCCCCTGCAGATTCGCTTTGGTCAGTTTTCCGCCAGGCAACGTTTTGTTGTTCAGCAACCAATCCAGAACCACTCCCCGAGCCTCTGGAGTCCATCCGTCCTGGGCTCGTAGTAATGTTTTGACAAGCTGAATCTGTTCTTCCTGGGTCTCTGCGGACACGAGAGCTTTTGTCACCTCTTCCACGCAGTTGGCGGTCTTCATTGCGACCAAAAGTTCTGACTTCAACCAGGTAATCGAGGCACGATCATGAGGCGGAATCTGACTCAAACGACGCCCGAGGAGGTAGCGATCAGACTCGCTCAATTCTCCTTGACGAATCATGGTGAGTTGCAAGGTTCGTAACGCCCACAACAGCTCATCAGGATTTGCTTCGGCCAGATTCCACTCTTTCAACCCTTTGAGAACGATTTTCTGATCGACTGGTTCACCGACGCGGGCAATTGCCATTAACGCGGTATGTCTTGCTGGAGAATCAGGGGATGTCGCAACCAACTTCCGCCAGGCATCCACTGGTTGATTTTCCAGAGCAACTCTTGCTGCAAACCGAATCCAGGCATCATCACTTCCCAGGTGCTCCCAGATAAACGGAATCTGCGACACATCCTGTTTCACATGGAGAGCTTCAAGTTGGTGACGAATCTTTCGTGCGGCGGCCGCCTCTGCAGTTTTCTTCGGAGCTGCCGGTTCATTTTTGGCCTGATAACCGGGAATGGCGGTAATCCGATAGAGCCCTGACTGAGAACCGCGTCCCCCTGTAATGAAGTAGAGAGCCCCATCTGGACCAAACTGAAGGTCGCAAATGTTTAATGGGCTTCCTTCCGCAAAGACTTCCGACTTGCCTTGATAACTTGCTCCCTTTTCATCGAGGTCAATCAAGAGCAAACGTCCGTTCTGCCAGTCAGCGGCATACAACGCCTGACGGTAACGTTCCGGCCAATTACTGGCGGTTCCAAAAAGAATTCCGGTTGGCGAACTGAGCCCCGTATCGAGGTTAGAAGGGAGGCTGTCGGGGTACCACGCTGGCCATTTGCCTGAGCCCTGTCGCCAGCCAAATTCTCCTCCGGAAACAACATGATTGATTCTCGTGGGGCGATACCAAGGCATCCCCACATCCCACTCCATGTCGGCATCCCAGGTAAACAATTCGCCTTCGGAATTGAATGCAGCATCAACCTGATTTCGCAGCCCTCCGCAGATGATGGTGCGTGTTCCCCCATCAGGATCCAATTTCAGGAGATATCCAACGCGAGGATCAAAGTCGCCATCGCGCGGATTCGGCAACAACCAGTCTGCCTGATAGTTTTTATAGGGGGATTTGGGATCGGCATCCGCTGGAAACTGAACGTCGTTCCCGATCACCGCATAAATCATCCCATCTGGGCCAGTAATCATCTGATTGGCCCCATGCCCATAGCGACTGTTGTAAACCAAAGGGCAGATCAGCTTGATGTCCTCGTAAACGCCGTCCTTATCCGCATCCTTCAAGCGATAGATTCCCTGACCGTTTGTCTCACAGACGTAAAGGGAATCATGGGCATACATCACACCACGACAGTGTTTCAGATTCTCGGTACCAGACAGTTTTTCGAGCTTGGTCTCTTCAGAACCGCTTCCTAATGTCAATCGCAACAAACCGGCGCGATCTTCCGAAAGGATGATCCGTCCTTTGTCATCGAAGGTCATGCTGATCCAGGAACCCTCGTCTGGCTGAGCTGATCGCAACAGCTCAATCTTGAAGCCATCTTTCACCCGAATCGATGACGCCGGGGTGGCCTGCCGTTCGGCCGCATGCAGAAATCCGGTGAGGACTAAGGTCGACAGCAGCGACATGTAGACGTAAACACGCATCAGATTCAACCTGCGGCTTGGGGGTGAGACGTCATTCCATCGATGAGGAGCGCTCATCATGACGTTATTTCACGCCGATGTCGAACTCATAAGCCGCCACTATTTCAAAAATTTTGGATGTATTATCACAACTGCTCACCGTGAGTTGCGCAATTTTTGTTGGATTCGGATGTTCTGAAAAACAGACAATGATGAAATTGAACCTGCCAGCGAGGATCAGTGTCCGACCGGATCACTCGACGTTACGATCTTGCGGACGTCACCATCGTCAGCAAGCGGTCGTTCTGCTTCACTCCTTCGTTCCCCGTTCCTTTAGGATGCAGACTCAATAACGAGTCGACACAGTGGCCATATGGCTGAGTCCCGTCTTGAGCCGTCAGGTTCAGAATCGCAGAAGCAAAAAGCACTCTTCTTCCTGTTGTTAGGCGGAGCATCGATCAGTTGCTCCCCAATTCTGGTACGAGCATCAGAACTGGGGCCAATCACGTCGGCATTCTGGCGTGTGGCCTTCGCCCTCATCCCGCTGCTGATTGCATACCGACAGCGAAGCAGATCCGGGAACGCCGCTGGCGAAATCCGAAACTTCAGAAGCTTTCTTTATGCAGGGTTGCCGGGTTTCCTGCTCGCTGGGGACTTGGCCGCATGGCACATCTCACTGCATCTGACATCAGTGGCGAATGCGACGCTGCTGGTGAACACATCCCCCATCTTCGTTGCCCTTGGATGTTGGCTTCTTCTCAGGCAGCCGATCAATCGAAATATTCTCATTGGGCTGGTACTCGCCATTCTAGGAGTGGTTGTCCTGAAAGGGGGCGTTCCCTCCTTCAGCAAGGGAGAAATTGCAGGCGATCTTGTCGCTCTGACGGCAGCGCTCTTTCTCTCTGGCTATATGATTGTGATGACAAGAGTGAGAGCGGATTACTCCACGCTCGCCGTCATGACTGCCAGCACAGTGACGACCTCGCTTGTGCTGCTTCCCATCGCATTGATTTTTGAAGAAAAGTTCATTCCAACCACGGCCAGCGGATGGCTGATCGTTGTCGCGATGGGCTGGATCTGTCACGTCCTCGGGCAGGGATTGATTGCTTACTCACTGGCATGGCTCCCGCCTGCGTTCTCAACCTTAACGCTGCTGATACAACCTGTGCTCGCCGCCGGATTAGCCTGGATCTTCCTGAATGAACCCGTCGGCCCACTCCAGATTGTCGGGGGATTTCTCGTACTGACAGGGATTCTCCTGGCTCGTCGAACTTAATCTGCATCGACCGAACTGCTCATCAACAAAACAAGAAGCCCTGTACTCCTGGTTGAGAGTGCAGGGCTTCTGCGAATTTCTTCTGAACAAAACTTGAACGGCTATCTGAAATCATCGCTGGCTGGAGCCATCCCGATTTGAGCAGCATCCGCTGGCAGACGCAGAACGCTTCCGAGCCGCAGGGTCTTGCCGTCGGGAATCAGATCTTTGTTCATTCCAAAAATCTGAACCCAGCGAGTCGAACGTCCCAAGTGTTTCTCTGCGATATCGCTCAACGTGTCACCTTCGCCGATTCGGTAGCAAGGTTGCCCCTGTTCGTTGATAAAGAATCCTGGTGGCTGATTCAGTGACGGATCACGTGGTCCACCGCCTGTCAGCGACGGATATTTCTGATGAAGTGTTTCCATCGGCGGAACAATCACATACATCCCCGGCTTCAACTTGGCAGGATCGGGAATCCGATGTTTGTTGTGTTCTGCCAGAGCCGAGAAAAATCGAGCCGAACCGTAAAACCGACGAGAGATCGTCCAGTAGTTGTCCCCGGACTGTACTTGATACACATCATCATCTGCCGCATCGCCTGCACCTTGTGTCACAGCGGTGACCATCGGAGTCGCAGCTGGCTTATGGATTGGAGCAGCGGATCGAGCAGGCTGATCAAACTGCATTTGTACCGGCTGAGTTGGTCGCACTGGAGCAGCTTTTGGAATCGGCTGGGTTTCCTCCAGAGACATGAACGGTTGCTCCTGAGCAGATCGGGGAGCAGGAACCATATTCCCTGTCGCTGGCGGCAAAGCAGGAAGTCCTCCCTGTGGTTGTGCTGGAACTGCTGGCAACTCTTGCGAAGGATTCATGGGGAGCCCGGAAGGGGGCAACAAACCAGCTGGCTCCAATGGAGGCAAACTGGAATTTGCCGGAGCCGCTTCCATTGCAGGAATTTCATTGCTCAAAGAGGCATTATCAACAGGCGGCAAGCCTCCCAAGTCGAAACCTTCGACCTGTTGAACAGGCAAACGTGGACGACGGGCTGGAACCTGCTGAGCAGGAGCGGCTGGCAAGCCAGAGTTATCAAATAAGTCCTGGGCCTCTCCACCTGCCTGCATGATGACTTGTCGCTCTCGCACAGGACGCTGTTCCGGCATCGCACCAGCAGCTTTAAACTCCCCACCAAATGGGTCCTGCGATTCCGATTGTTCTGGAACAACCTGAGTCGCACTTGCCTGAACAACTCCGGAAGCACTCTGCTGATTGCGAGCACGAGGTTGAAGTCGTGAGGCTTCGGTCGCTGGCAGAAATCCAGGCTCAGATGCGTCTCCAAATGCCTGTGATCGTTCTGCACCACCGGCACTCTGAACACGGCGTGCACCGGCATCA
>JBEBTF010000003.1:0-53941 GCA_040393865.1 Planctomicrobium piriforme
CCGGAAGAACTGTGACGAATCACAACCAGATCGACGCCCATCGATTCGATGGTCAGTGCCGTGTCGATAAAGGTTTCGCCTTTGGAAAGGCTGCTGCCGGAGGCGGTGAAGTCGACCGTATCAGCGCTCAGGCGTTTGGCTGCCAGATTGAAACTGGTGCGAGTTCTTGTGGACGCTTCAAAGAACAGATTGGCGACAACCACCCCTGAGAGGTGATTCAATTTGGCTCGAGTTTGCTGGAGTCGTTTGAATTCAGCGGCGTGATCGAGAATCAGCGTGATCTCGTCTGCGTCCAAATGCTGAAGACCAATTAAATGACGACGGCTCCAATTTTCCGTGGCGAGCGGGTCCAATGAGTGGGCGGCCATGCGCGGGGCAAACTTTCGGCTGCTGAGAACGTATCTTCAGGCGGTCTATCCCTGATCGCCATTCACATTCCAGACCATCACCATGATGGGACATCGGAAATGAACGCGATCCTGACGCTGAACAGGGAAACTTGTTCAAATGAACAGAGGTTCCAGTCAGGAAGTCGGTTTGAAGACACCTTCCAAGAGTGAATTTTTCCCATCCTAATTTGTGAAGGAACTGTGAGCAATCAATTCGCAGACAGGAACATCCCAGATGGTCGGTTTACAGTCTGAAAAGCGCGAGACTGGTTCAAGCGTTCCCAAAGTGACAGGTGTTTTGGGAAAGGGGCGTCCGGCCAAACCTGATTTCTCAGGTGTGAGTCGTTTCTCTGGTAACAATTTTTGGAATTTGGGATTTGGTTCGGTAGACTGCGATGAGATGACTAGAGAACGGACTTTCAGGTAGGCGTGTTACTGGGCGATCAAACTTCTGCGGAAATGGGGATTGAGATGCGCAGAAAGATGTTTTGGGCTCTTCTCGTCCCATGCTTACTCGTGTTGCCGGTGACACTGACCGCACTGGCACAATTCGGGCCGAGATCTCCATTGCGAACACAGGGCTTTCGGCCTGGCATGTTCGATTCGTCGGAGAGCCCACGGTTCATTATTGATCGTCGTGGCGTCCCGGACTGGGAAGAAGACTCTGAATTCCCAACGGATGTCTTCACCTTCGTTCGAATCTTCTACAACCCTCAGGCGGGATTTCGTGGCAGCTGGCGCACGGACTGGCCAGACAGCGATCTGAACTTCTCATTTCGCCTGCAGCAGCTGACTTCGCTGAAAGTGAATCCGAATCCGCTTGTCCTGGAGCTGACCGATCCTCGTCTCTTTCATTACCCGTTCATCTATTTCTGTGAACCAGGCGGAGGCTGGGGAGGACGTCGAGGGGGGCTGAACTTCTCACCGGAGGAAGCAGAACTGCTGCGGAAGTACCTCGAACAGGGGGGCTTTGCCATGTTTGACGATTTCTGGGGCGAAGAAGAATGGTTCAACTTCGAGAGTGCCATGAAGCTCGTGTTCCCTGACAAAGAGGCTCAGGAACTGCCGCTCGATCACCCGATCTTTCACATCGTTTATGACCTCAAGGAAAAGCCGCAAGTGCCTTCCATCGAGCACGGGCGTCGCGGGATTTCTTATGAACGTCCGGATGCCACTGAAGTTCATTATCGTGCGTACTTTGACGACAACGGACGCATGATGGCCCTCGCGTGTCACAACACCGACTTGGGCGATGGCTGGGAACGGGAAGGTGAAGACGAGTTCTATTTCCGTGAATACTCGGAAAAGAGAGCGTACCCGATGGGGATCAACATCCTCTTTTATGTCATGACTCACTGAGTGCTTTCGCAGAGAGAGAATGACGCGCAGAAAAAACTCCAGCCATCAGTCTTCGACCAATGGCTGGAGTGAGAAGTATCTACAATCTGCAGCATCTGCAGTCGATTACGCACCGAATTTTTCGAGGCGATCTGCGTGAGCCAGTGCGAGTGGCATCAGGTATTTCGCCGGGAACTGTCCGAGTCCACCGATGCGGCAGGCGGATTCCCCGAACTCTGTGCTGCCATCGAAGCGGCAACGATCAGCAGCGATCAGTGTCGGGACTGGGTGCCAGCTGTGTGACTTCATCTTGCTTGGTGTGCTGTGGTCACCAGTGACGATCAGAACCGTTGGGTTCAACCCTGTGATGGCAGGGATGGCCGCATCGAGTTCTTCGATTCGCTTCACCTTGGCGTCGAAGTTACCGTCTTCACCTGTTGAGTCGGTGTACTTGAAGTGCATGAAGAAGAAGTCGTAGTCGTTCCATGCAGCCTTCAGACGTGCACATTGATCTTCGAGTGTCTGACCTGCATCGAGCACGTCCATGCTGACGAGGCGAGCGAGTCCGCGGTACATCGGGTAGACAGCGATGGCTGCTGCCTTAGTGCCGTAAACTTCTTCGAATGTCGGGATTGGTGGACGCTTGGCGATCCCGCGGAGCATCAGGAAGTTGGCTGGCTGATCGTTCTTCAGCACTTCGCGAGCCTGACGCAGGAACTCTTTCGCAACTTCAACGGTTGCGGCAGAACCTGCATCGCGAGCCACTGGATCAAGCGGAGCGACTCCGGTTGCCTGTGGGTCGGTGTCGTTGATGTTTCCTTCGAGGCCTTTGCCGCGGAAGACGACAACGAGACGGTATTCTTTAACGTGACGAACGAAGACTTCAACGCCAGGAATCTTGATCTGATTGAGCTTCTCGCAGAGAGGAGCAGCTTTCTCTGAAGAGATACGGCCGGCGCGGCGATCTGAGATCAGGCCTTGCTCATCGAGGGTGCAGAAGTTTCCACGAATCGCAACGTCATCTGGCCCGAGATCGAAGTCGATCCCGAGGGCTTCCAGAACACCGCGTCCGATCTGGAATTCGAGAGGGTCGTAACCAAACAGACCAAGGTGGCCAGGTCCGCTTCCCGGTGTGATGCCTGGGATGACCGGGGTGCTCAGACCCAGTGTCCCGCGTTGGGCGAGTGCATTGAGATTTGGAGTGTTGGCGGTTTCGAGTTCAGTCTTTCCGCCTGGTTGCAATGGCAGACCACCGAGGCCGTCAGCCACCAGCAGCACGATTTTAGAATCGTTTTTCTTTTGCAGTTCTCGGGTCAGAGTATGAATTTCGCTCATTACTTTCACTTCGTCCCGGCCAATTTACACAATGATTGATTTGATCTACTGGAGGCCATTCAACGAGGCCATTTATCTGGCCTGAAACGTCGAAATACGACTGGCAACCGCTGGTGATCTCTCTTCGCGCACAGAATGCGCAGAAGACTTTAGCAGGTGGCGCCCCTGTTCGAGAAGGGGCGTTTGCGTATATCAGTTACGTCTGATCTTTACATGACCGAAAAGTAAGTCGCGACAGCGAAGTCGAATGCTTCTGCCGTGACGATTTTCGGCTGGCCTTTATAGACGCAGAAGTTTTTCACCTGCAGCAGCAGGTCGCGAGGTTGGCAAGCTCGAAATGGGCGATTGCACGCTCGATAGTGCGTTTTGATGAGGTGGTCGACTGAGCCGGGAGCGAATGTCAGTCCGAATTTCGGCCCCATGATTTCGAACAGCTTGCGGAAATGCTCTTCAGACGGATCAGGGACTTCGATTTTGTAGGGAATCCGGCGCAGAAACGCTCCGTCTACGAGATCGCGAGGTTCCAGATTCGTGGAGAAAATAATGAGCTGATCGAACGGCACCTGAACCTTCTTTCCGGAAGGCAGGTTCAGGAAGTCGTATCGCTTCTCAAGGGGGACGATCCACCGGTTCAGCAGGACATCGACCGGCATGGTCTGGCGGCCGAAGTCGTCGATCACCAGCGTACCGCAGTTGCTTTTCAGCTGGAGGGGGGCTTCGCAGATTTTTGTAATGGGGTTTTGTGTCACTTCCAACTCGTTCATCGTCAGTTCGCCCCCGGCGATGATGGTCGGGCGTGCGATGCGAACCCAGCGAGTGTCGATGCCGCTTAGATCTAGGATTCCCCCGTTGGAACTGAGAGGAACTTCTTCATGAACCGCCGGGTCAAAGACGCGAATGATGTCGCCATCAATCCCGAGAGCACGAGGAATCCAGACCGCGTCACCGAAGCACTGAGTGATTCGTTCGGCGATACTTGTCTTACCGTTCCCCGGTTCTCCAAAGAGAAACATCCCTCGGCCGGAATTGATCGCCGGTCCAAGACGGTCGAAAAGCTGATCACTGACGAGCAGGTCGGAAAACGCTTCTCGAAGGTGAGCTTCCGTCGCTTCTTTCCCGGCAATCGTCTGCCTCTCCATGGCGTGCAGGTAGTGCTGCAGACAAACAGGAGCGGCCCCGAAGTAGGTGCACTCGGCGTTGAATTTTTTGGCGAGTTCGCGACCCGCTTCAACGATGGCGAAGACATAGTCGCCCATCTCGCCGGATGAACGATAGGAAATCAACTGCTGGGATTTCCATTCGGCAAGTAACGGGAAGAGGATTCCGAATGGGATCTTGATTTGATTCGAGATTTCACGCCCGAGAGCGGAGCCCTTCTGAACGAGATACTTCAGCACAAGACGCTGGACGTCGTCTTCTGTGAGTTTCATCTCCTCCAGAGACTCAGGGCATGTTGGAACGAACTCGGCATTCTTATCAGTTGAGTTCGAAAGAAGTTCCTGAACCCGATCAAATAACTGCTGCAGATGGCTGTTTCCACGAATCAGATCGGGAGTCAGACGCTTTTGTGCGACGGCTCCCCGGCCTGCCTCGACGTAGACCTTGTAGCCTGCATCCTCTGAATCAGAGAACGGGGGGCCGGTGTGCGACTCGGAAGAATTGGGAGTTTCGAACGACATGGATTTCACCAACAACGAAAACTGCCCAGTCTTTTCGGTAATGGCTCTGGAAAATGAGATGCAGGGGAAGAGGTCGAGAGACGCCTGGCTGCCGAGAGGCAATTTCTTTTGAAGTCACCCTCTGGCAAAGCATGTTGACGTTTGAGAACACTACGTCATGATTCGAATCAATCAAATTTAATATTGCTGATGGGACGAGTTTTAATTCTGAACTGCCATTACAGGGGTGACGCTGGATTTGAGGCAGTAACCGCTCAGACGAAAGTCTCAGGCTGGTTTTTCTAAATTGGCTAGTTGTAACTGTTTATTGGTAATAGGGATGTGGATTTGGCTTCCTGGTGGATCATGAAGCTGTTTAGGCGGGAAAGCGTGGGGTTATGAGATTCCAGAATCGGACAGTGATTGTCACCGGCGGAAGCCTTGGGATTGGTGCCGGGTGTGTTCGGGTGTTTGCTCACGAGGGAGCAAATGTCTCAATTCTGGATATTAACGAGAAAGCCGGACTGAAATTGGCGGAGGAATTGAACGCGACCGGTCCCGGGCGAGTGCATGTCATTCAGTGCGATGTCAGCCGCCCGCAGCAGATTCAGGCGGCAGTTGAAGAGACCGTCAACCGGTTTGGGCGGTTGGACTGTTTGATCAACAATGCTGGAGTTCACCCCCCTGCCACATCGATTGATGACACGTCGATCGAGGATCTGGAACGACTTTTTCAGGTGAATTTTGTCAGCACCTATGCGGCCGCCAAGTTTGCTGTCCCGTTTCTTCGCAAGACAAAAGGAACGATCGTCAACATGAGTTCGATGACGGCGGTGCTGGGGCAGCATCACTCGTCGGCTTACGCCGCCACAAAAGGGGCTCAGTTGAGCTTGACGAAAGCCTTGGCATTGGAACTCGGGGTCGATGGAATTCGAGTCAACGCGGTTCTTCCCAGTAACGTCGACACCCCATTGATGCGAGAGTGGGCGGCGACGCTGCCTGATCCCGAATCGGCATTAAAACGTGTGGCAGAGTTGCAAGTCTTTGGGCGAATGGCAGTCCCAGAGGAGATTGGCCGCGTCTGTCTGTTCCTTGCGACGGATGATTCGAGCTTCATTACCGGCCAAGGAATCGAAGTTGAAGGGGGTTCCAGCCTCGACTATTGAGGCGAGATGCTCGGCTCTTCCCTCACTGCTCTTTCCGCCTGGTTCCCCGAAGTCTGCTTTTAAATTTTGCTTGGGCCCCTGTCCTTCCTTGTTCAGAAAGCAAATTGAGATGTTGCGAATTCAACGATCTTCAAAAGGAACGATGGAAATGAAACGCTGCCTGAGATTGAGAGCGCGAGTCCTGACTGTGGCCGCGGTTGCAGTTGTCATCAGCTCTGTTGGTTCACATGCCGAACCTCCAGTGTTGAGCTTCTCAGGCAAGGTTCTCATCAGCGAGCCAATCGAGTTCGATCCTGAATCTCAACGGTCCTCAAATATTGTCTTATCAAAGTCGTTGGGGACTTCTGATTTCTCCGTTGGAATCTCTTTTCGTACGGACGAATCCGGAACACAAGATCTCGGCGATCTGATCAGCCTGTGGAATGAGAAGACGCGGCATGGTTTCACTCTGGGAGTTCGAAACAACACCGGGAGTACAACGAGTCAGGCAAACTGGCGTCAGGTTCAGTTTGGAATCGATGCCGGAACAGAACCAACGTGGCGCGATGAAGGACGTCCAGGGAACACGATCCTCGGTTTCTCTTTAGCAGTTCACAACGGGCAGCTTTACATGGGAACCTGTGAAGGGGGCCCCACATCCGTTGGAAAAGTGTATCGCTATGTAAAGCCCGGTGATTGGAAGCCGGTGGGGACGCTGGATGGTGCGAACTCAGTCACCGCGTTGGCGACTTTCAATGGAGAGCTTTACGCGGGAACGGGGAAGTACCGTCTCGGTGGTTCCAGTCTGCAGGAATCCAATAACGAAACCAGAGGTGGGAAAGTCTATCGTTTGTCGGGTGATGATCAGTGGGAACTGATCGGCGACCTTGACCCGACAGAGGCGATCGGTGGACTCGTAACTTATCGAGGTCAGCTTTACGCCTCTTCGCTCTATCGACCAGCTGGCTTCTTCCGTTACGACGGCGATAAGAAGTGGACTTCAATTCCGACGCCTGATGATAAACGGGTCGTGTCGCTTGCCGTTCATGGAGGATATCTCTACGCCGGAAGCTACGACTCTGGCGCTGTCTATCGATTCGATGGGAAAGACTGGAAGGATCTCGGGCTTGTCTCCAGCGACATCACCCAAACCTATTCCTTCACGACATATCAGAATGCCTTGCATGTCAGCACATGGCCGACCGGGAAGGTTTATCGCCTTGATTCTGACGACAAATGGATTGATTGCGGGCGACTTGGAGAAGAACTGGAAGTGATGGCGATGCTCGTTCACAACGGCTCATTCTACGGCGGAACACTGCCGCTCGCAGAAGTCTATCGTTATGACGGCGAGACAAACTGGAAGCGACTGAAGCAACTCGACGTGACGCCTGATGTGCGTTATCGCAGAGTCTGGACAATGGCGACTCATCAAGGACGTCTGTTCACGACCACGCTGCCCTCTGGTCATGTCTGGTCAATGACTGCTGGCCAACTGGTGACGAATGATCACTCACTCGATAACGGTTGGCACGACGTTGTCGCTCAACGGAAGTCCGGAGCCTTGCGTCTGTTTGTCGATGGTCGCCTTGTGGCCGAAAGCGATGCAAGTGATTTGAACCTGGAGACAGCGGGTATGCAGCTCAAGATTGGTGATGGGCCACGCGGCAAGTTCATCGGGTCGATCAAGAACCTCTGGTTCGAGGCGAATTAAAGACAGATTTGCTTCTTGGCAAAGTCGGACGTTGGAAAACAGAAAACTCCTCAGGCGTTGCAGGTTCTCTGCATTGTCCGAGGAGTTCAATTTTATAAGGTGAAGCTGTTTGTCAGGAGACTTACGCGGCTTCTTGTGCTTTCGTCATCTGTTTGAGAACGGCTTCTCGTGCGAGCTTATGCCACTCCAATTTTGAAATCTGTTTGTTCTGAATGTTCAGATCCACAACGGTGATCTTCGCATTGCCGCCGAAGAGGAATGACAGTGTTAAATAGGCTGCGATTCCCCCTGTCAGTGTCCGGGTGCGGACAGTGCCGGGAAAGCTGGAGAGCATCGACTGCCAGCGGGCAATCTCTTGTTCGTTGGCGCTGTTGACTGGGATGACCAATCGTCCGTGAGGCTTCAGCATGGACCCCATGTTTGCCAGTGCGATCATCAGTTCCGGGTGAAACGCTTCTGCTCCGATCAGGCTGGTTCCACGAAACAGCACCCGGTCGAAGGATTGAACGCCCCCTGGCAGGTTCGCTGCTGGTGACCCGATTGCGATGGCATCGCTAGGAGCGGCCGTTGTGAGGTGACGCTCTTCCACACCTTGAACGGTGGCGCCTCGCCCACGCAGTTTCAAAACCCACTCGCCGTCTCCACAGCCAATATCGAGCAGCGAGCAACCAGCATTGACGCCGTATCGCTTGGCAATGAGGTTCAACTGGCCTTGAGAAACTTCAACTTTGAATGTCTCTGACATGGCAACCCTCCCTGGCTGTCCGATATCCGCTAGACCGCTGAGGTCTATCCGTAAGTTTTCTGCTGCGAGTCGTTTGTTTTGGGCGGTAATTCTGGAACTTGCGGCAGTCACGAAACTTCTGCTGTCAGAGCAGAATGACTTGGCGCGCAAGCTCGGCCGCAATAGTAGGGCTATCGGATGGTAAGGTTCGTTTACATCAGGATTTTGCCGCCAAGGCGATACATTTCCGGCGGGGGCCAGTTCAAATTGACTGATCGCCCCAGATTCCCTCAGCACTGTCAGATCGATTCGAAACAATGAGACCTTTTCACGAAAGAGTCTGGCATCCCTGGCGTGCGGGATTGAGCTTATTCACTGCTTTAAGGCGGCTACGCGGCGACAGGGGAGGCCGAACAAGTGTAAAATGTTCGACTCTCGGGAGGTTTGAGAGGTACAATGGAGTTGAAACTCGTGACGCTCACTGAGGTAGCAACAAACTAGATGAATCCCGTCTCAGGTTCGAGAGGGGACTAATCTGTATACGGCCCCGGTTGACGATGTGCTCTGAGAACGAAATTATAGACGACTCCGAATTCGTGCGTACGATTTCCATCGCAGTGGCCTGACCTGTGGGGATTCGCATTGAAGCCGTAGGACACTTCCTCTGATCCTGTTGTAATGGAAGTGGTTACGGCGATTTTGATTGTATGATTCTCCGGTCTGTTTTGGGGTGATGTGATCAGAATCGTTTCCATGTCCGTGAACAACGTTGAGTGAATGTTCCTCCATAACGTTTCACTAATTTGTTTTCTGTGCAGCTACCTGGTGGCTCTCGCCTTGGAGTTGACTCAATTTGTGCGCCGCACAACGGCCGCACGGATTGGGACGTTGTTATTTGGTGTGGCAGGGTTTGTCGCTCATACAACCTATCTGTTGGGGCGAAGTCAGCTGCATGACCTTCCCCCATTACTCAGTTCAACTTACGACTGGATGCTGGTTTCGGCCTGGCTCGCGATGGCCCTTTATCTGGGGGTGCAGCTCTGGAGTCCGAAGCTTTCTCTGGGAATTTTTGCGATTCCGATTGTGCTGATGCTGATTGGAGTGGCGCCGTTCACCAGTCGAGTGCCGATTCCCCAAGTGTCGCAGATGCGCTGGTGGAGCATGTTGCACGCCAGTCTCTGGTCGATCGGAATCTTGGGGATTCTTCTCGCCTGTCTGGCTAGCCTGATGTATCTTGTTCAGCACTACAGACTTAAGAGCAAACAGGTGGAGTTGCCAGCGTTGCATCTGCTGAGTCTGGAACGACTGAGCCGGATTAACTGGTGGCTGGTCGTTGTCTCTGTTCCGTTGCAGACATTAGGAATGGCCACCGGGCTTTGGATGATTTACCTCTCCAAGAAAGGGGAGCACCCGGTTGACCTCTTGAGTTCGACAGTTGTGATCAACGCAGTGATGTGGGTGGTCATGGCGTTGCTGTTTGGCTGGATGCTGGGGGCGAAAAACCCGACCGGTCGTCTGGTGGCTTTCAGAACAATTCTCGGGTGTCTTTTCATGGTCCTGACTCTGCTGGCCATGAAGATTGGTAGTGCTGACATCATTCACGGATTTTCCTCTCCCCAACAGGCAGGAGGGAACCCATGAACGTACGTGTTGTTTATTGCAATCATCAATCGGCGGATCTCACTGTTCGGGAACGACTTGCGTTTCCTTCCTCAGAGTCGCTCGAACGCGCGTACAGAGAATTGCGAAATCGATTTCCACGCTCAGAGCATGTTGTCATTTCAACGTGCAATCGTGTGGAACTCTATTGTGCACAGGAAGATCCGACAGATGCTCCGGAGCATCGCGATCTGATTCGGTTCCTCGCAGATTTCCATCAGTTGCCGATGGAAACGCTGCTGAGTGAGATGTTGGAATATCAGGGTCCGGACGCTGTTCGTCACCTGTTCGAAGTTGCATCCAGCATCGACAGCATGGTGCTTGGTGAAAGTCAGATCGTCAATCAGATTAAGTCGGCTTACGAGATTGCTTTACGGACAGACGCCAACGGCCCGTTGACGAGCGCCCTCTTTCAGCGTGCTATCTCCGTTTCTGGACGTGTGCGGACTGAAACGAAGCTGTCTGAAGGCAAGGTTTCGATTGCGAGCGTGGCTGTCGGCGAGTTTGGCAAAAGCATTTTTGACCGGTTCGACGACAAGACCGTCCTGGTGGTCGGGGCAGGCGAGATGGCAACCGAGACACTTGTCTACCTGCAGGGAGAAGGTGTTCGGGAAATCAATGTTTGTAATCGGAGCCTGGAACGCGCTCAGCGGATTGCTGCGGAATTCAACGGAGTCGCCCACTCGTGGGATGAACTTCAGCGCTGTCTTGGCCGAGCCGATGTGATTGTGAGCACGACGGGGGCAGAGCGCCCGGTGATCACTGCTGACCTGATGAAAACAGTTCGCAGGGAGAGTGGTCCCCGCCCGTTGTTCATGTTGGATTTGGGGGCTCCGCGTGATGTGGAACCTGCGGTCGGAAACATCGATGATGGGATTTTTCTGTACGACATCGACGATCTCGAATCGACTTGCGAACGCAACCGCAAGAAAAGGGTTCTGGAGATTCATCAGGCCAGACGTATTATTGAGGAAGAAACCTCAAAGTTCATGAGGGATGTCTATCACAAGGCGACAGGCCCGATTGTGAAGCGTCTGCGTGAAAACTGGGAAGAGGTCAGTCGGCAGGAGTTAGAAATCCTGTTTCGAAAGTTGCCGGATCTTGGGGACCGGGAACGTCAGGCAATCGAAAAATCGATCTATCGCGTTGTGAACAAACTGCTGCATCCTCCCTTGGAGACACTGCGGGACGAAGCCCGTACAGGTACTCCACATGGCATGATTAGTACAATCAAGCGACTGTTTCAGCTGAACGACTAATTCTCGCTGGCGAAGAAGGTGCTCTACGAAGCGTGCCTTGCGTGATTGTGTCGCCTGGTGGGATTGCCGCGATCGTTTGGCTTATTGCGGTCGAGTCTGTCTATGTCGATTACGGCAGGGTCAGTAAAACACTTTTTGACGCAAGTTGGTATGAGTGCGGTAGATTGCGCAAGATCTCCTTGACGCTGAAGGCAATCTGCGTAGACTGAAGTGGAGATTTTTGAATCGTGTGAGTTTGCGGTTTGCTTTGCGTCTTTCTCTTCGCCACCGTTACGTGTAGCGGTTGTACGTTTCGCATAGACTTCGTTGAAGTTTGGTGGCGACTTGATCGAGAAAGAAGAGACGAAGAGTGTCCGTACTTACAGAATGAAGCTGGTTGCTCTGTCTTTCGGGGCGTCTCAGGGACAGTGTTCTCTGAAGCAGCGAAAGCGTAAAGAACAGCAGACAATTCTGGAGACCGACATTCGAGAGTGGTGAAGAGACCGCTTCCGACATCCAGAATGCGAAGTCCTGAGTGATCAGTTTCGCACAACGTCGCGGTTTTAGTCCGTATTGAATCAGTTTGATCAGCGCGAGCGTGCATGGATGGGCTGCGCGTAGACACCCTTTTTTCTCTGTCAGAGATGATCTGACGCACAGGGGAATTCGATGGCCTCGTCCAAGCCAACAGCGGTTCACTTCTCACTGATTGTTTTTGTGATGACCACGTTAATTCTGGCGTTGGTCTGTTACCTCAATTACAAGAAGCAAACGGAAATTCTTTCTCAACTCGATGCCGCCAACGATAAGGCGAATCGGGCCGAGAATGATCGTCGCGTTGCTGAAGATGATATCACTCTGTTGAAACGCAAATTGGGTTATCCAGACTTCCCTACCATCGGTGGAGAGGAAGAAACCAACCCAAATACTGTTATTGGCGCGTTGAAGCGTGATCTGGCTGCCTTCGGTCGTGAGCAGGTTCAACCAAGTCCGGCCAACCCGACAGTTGCAGCAACTCTTCAAAGTCTGCGTTCTGCTCTGAATACATCTGAGTCACACATTCGTGAACGCCAGACAGAATTGGCGAACGTTCAGACTGAAATGACTCAGGAGCAGCAAGCTCACATGCGTCGCATCGCCGAGATCCAGGAATCTCAGTCTGGCTCGGAAAAACAACTGCAAGACCTCGTTGCTCAGCGTAACGAACTGGTTGCAGAGAAAGACCGCGATATCGGTAAATGGCGAGAAGAGTTCCGCCGCGAACAGCGTGAAAAGGAAACCTTGCGGGACGAGCTCGACGCTCTTCGTAAGAAACGAGACGAAGAGTCACGCGATTACGAACGCGTCATCGGCTATATGCGTGAGCGTCTGGACAAACTGGAAGATCTGAGCTTCGACAAAGCTGACGGTGCCATTGTTCGGGTTGATAACACTACCCGAGCTGTCTGGATCAACCTTGGGTCTGATGATGGACTTCGCAGCCAGGTCACTTTCTCGGTGTATACCAAAGGACATCAGGGAGTTGGCCGTGGAAATGCAGACATCAAAGCCAAAATTGAAGTCACGAAAATTCGTGGACCTCACCTTGCTGAA
This sequence comes from Planctomicrobium piriforme, assembly GCA_040393865.1. Taxonomy (GTDB): domain Bacteria; phylum Planctomycetota; class Planctomycetia; order Planctomycetales; family Planctomycetaceae; genus Planctomicrobium; species Planctomicrobium piriforme_A. Next base: position 12,794 of record JBEBTF010000003.1, read on the forward strand.
GCACGTATTCTGAGCGAAGACATCGCTCGTCCGATTCAGGCTGATGATCCGATCTATTCCCCAGCCTGGTCCAAAGGGCAGAAGGAATATTTCTCGTTCGTTGGGGTTGTGGACATGAACGGGGACGAGAAGAGCGATCGTGAACTGTTGCGATCCACTCTCTCAAACTCTGGTGCTGCGATTGAACTGGAAGTGGATGATGCCGGAAATCGTGTTCCGGAAAATGGCCAGCTTTCGGTGAAATCCAAGTTCCTTGTGATTGGCCGGTTGGAAGATCCAACGGATTATCCAGGAACCGATACCCAGAAGCAGGAAGAGATTCTGAAGGTCATCAAGGAATATGAAGAGCTGACAAAAGAAGCGACCCGAAAAGGGATCAAGATTGTCAACTTCCGCGACTTCCTGAACTACATGGGATACGAACAGCAACTCCGATTGCTCGACAGGGATTCCAAGGGCTATCCGTTGAAATCTGGTCTGACGCCAACCGCCACCGTTGAAAAACCGGATGCTGCGAATCGCCTGCCGATTCCAAAGAACTCATCCCGTTTTGATTCCTCTGGGGTGACTCCTAAGTCACTTTCAAACGGTCGCTAGAGCAGTTCGGTTTGAAGATTGAAAAACGATTGAGTCGCTCGGTTGGAAACAACTGAGGCTGCAAAAATTTGATAAACTTCAGGGGAGCCTTTCAGTTTGGAAGGCTCCCCTGCTCTTTTTCTCTTTCAATGTCATTGCCATGTTGAATCACGAGATCGCCCACCTGTTGGAAGAGACTGCTCTGCTTCTGGAGATGCAAGGGGCAAACTCGTTTCGGGTGCGAGCTTATCGCAACGCGGCTCGAACCGTCGAAGACTCCATCGAGTCGATTGAGGAACTCGCGACAGAGAATCAGGCGGCGCTGTTGAGTTTGCCGGGGATTGGCAAAGATATCGCAACGAAGATTGCACAGCTGGTTTCTGACGGTTCGTTCGAATTACTCGATCAACTTCGGGCAGAGTTTCCTCCGGGGCTGCTACAGATCATGAATCTTCCGGGAGTGGGGCCAAAGAAGGCGGCCATTCTCCATCGTGAGTTGCAGATTCAAGGACCAGCGGATCTCAAGGCCGCGGCGGAAGCAGGACGTGTTGCGACGATCAAAGGTTTCGGAAAAAAGACCGAACAGGCAATCCTCGCATCGATCGAACAACTTAGTCAGTTCGGGCAGCGCGTACTGATTTCGGAAGCACGATTCGCAGCGGAACAGATCGTTGCAGACCTGAAGAAACTCCCGGGAGTGACGCAGGCGGCGGTTGCTGGAAGTTGTCGGCGTCGAAAAGAAACCTGTGGGGATCTCGACATTCTTGTGACGTCGAACACTCCAGACGACGCAATGAATTTGCTGGCCAAGCATCCATTGGTCGCTGAAGAGTTATCTCGTGGACCGACCAAGCAGCGGGTTCGATTGCGCGATCATCTGGAACTGGATCTGCGTGTTGTTCCTGAGGAGTCATTCGGCGCGGCATTGCAATACTTCACCGGTTCCAAAGAACACAACATTGTGATTCGTCGTCGGGCAACAGAACGTGACCTGAAGCTGAATGAATACGGGTTGTTTCGTGGTGAAGAACGAATTGCCGGACGCACAGAGGAAGAGATCTATTCCGCATTGGGGCTTCCTTGGATCGCCCCGGAGTTGCGTGAGAACCGTGGTGAGATTGAGCTCGCAGAAAAGAATGCCCTGCCGAAATTGATCACGCTGAAAGACATTCAGGGTGATCTTCATATGCATACGACAGCAACAGACGGGACCGCGACAATTCGCGAGATGATCGAAGCCGCGAGAGAACGAGGGCTGAAGTACATCGCAATTACCGACCATTCAAAACGGGTTTCCATGGCGAACGGCCTGGATGCGAAGCGACTGCGAAAACACTGGGATGAGATTCGCCTGATCCGCGAAGAGTACAGCGATATCGAGGTCCTGCTGGGGATCGAGTGCGATATTCTTGAGAACGCTGAAATGGATTTGCCAGATGATGTACTGGCCGAAGCGGACTGGGTGATTGCTGTTCTCCATTATGGTCTGAAGCAGCCGCGCGATCAGATTATGTTGCGGCTGTTAACGGCGATTCGGAACCCGAATGTCGATGTCATCGGTCATCCGAGCGGCCGATTGATTGGTCGCCGAGTTGGGGCTGATATTGATTATTCGGAAATGCTGAAAGCCGCAGCCGATCATGGGGTGATGATGGAGATTAATGCTCACCCCAATCGACTTGATCTTGATGATTTGTATGCCGCTGCGGCTCGCGATCTTGGGATTCCGATTGTGATTAACACCGACGCACATTCTCAAGTGGGACTGGATGTCATGGAGTATGGCGTTGATCAGGCGCGACGCGCCGGATTAACCAAAAACGATGTTGCGAATGCAAAGCCATTTTCAGCGTTTCGCAAACTGTTACGGAAACATCGCTAAGGATCAGTCACCCTGTTGTCAGTCTGAACTGTTAGACACGTTCGGTCTAATATCAGAATTCTCCTCTGTGTTGACATCCCGTAATCAGTTCTGGAGAGTGCTGATATTGTGCGATTTTGGCTTGTTGTTACAGGCGTGACTGAGCGTGCCTGTGAATCTCTGCTCGGACTTTGTACTGACGATCTGGACTGGCAAAGAGGTGAAGCATGGGGCTGTGTCGGAATCTGTTGGCGGCTTGCCTGTTCTGTCTTGTTGGAGTTATCTCCATAGGGCATGCCGCTGAAGGGCGGGCGAAGCATGTTGTTGTGATTTGTGTGGACGGGCTGCCTGCCTACCTCCTGAAAAATCCGAACGTCCCGCTCACAAACATTCGTAGCATCGCCGCACGCGGAGTGATGGCAGAAGGGATGATTGCTTCGAACCCATCAGTGACCTGGCCGAACCACACATCCATCGTGACCGGGGTTCGTCCAGAGACTCACGGTGTGTTGTTCAATGGCGTTCTGGAACGAGGTGGCCTCGGGATTCCGGTGAAAGTGAATAGCCGGACAGACAAGTCTGCGCTCGTTCATGCACCAACAATTTATGATGTTGCGTTGAAGCACTCCCTGACATCCGTGGGGATTAACTGGCCATGTACCAGAAACTCACAGACACTGAAGTATGACTTTCCTGACTCACCGGACACTCTCACTTATACAACCCCTGCTCTGCTGGAGAGCATGAAGGCAGACGGGCTGTGGAGTGATGAGATGTTCAATACGTTTCCGAAGCTGAGCACGATCTCCAAGGATCGAATCTGGACTCAGGCGGCCTGTCATTTGATTAAAAAAGAGAAGCCGAATCTGACGCTGGTTCACCTCTTGAATGTCGACGGAACACACCATCGATACGGTCCTCTGACTGACGCCGGGTATGCTGCTGTGGCTTACGCCGACTCTTGCGTCGGAGATATTCTCGATGCAATTGATGAGGCCGGGATTCGTGAACAGACCACGGTGATGATCGTTTCCGATCACGGGTTTATCTCGATTCCCCAAACCATTCTTCCCAACGTGGCATTGCGAAAAGCGGGATTGCTGACGGTTGAGAACAATCAGATTGCAACAGCGAACGCGATGATCGTTCCTGAAGGGGGCATTGCGATGCTCTATCTGACTCGTCCGGATACAGCCGATGCTGATCGCAAGAAGGTCATCGAACTGTTCAAGGATCAGGAAGGAATTCTTGAAGTTGTGACGCCAGATCAGTTTTCGAAATATGGGTTCCCGCAACCTGATGAGTACCCACAGATGGCAGATCTGGTTCTGGCTGCCAAAGATGGATATGGATTTGCAGCAACAGCGACCGGAGATGACGTTGTGATTCCAAGTAAATCGACGCTGGGAACACATGGTTACCTGTCAACGAACCCGAAGATGAACGCGACATTTGTTGCTGCCGGAGCTGGAATTCGGAACGATGTGGATTTGGGAATCATCGAGAACATCAACATCGCCGCGACGATTGCTCAACTTCTGAATTTCCCGTTCGAGTCTGCCAAGGGGGAACCTTTGACGACCATTTTGAAGGCAGACGCCAAGTCTGAGGCTCAGGTCAGTCGATAACAGACCGTCCTTTTGTGATGATGAATTCGGCGATTGCCCTCGTGGCAGTCGCCTTTTAATTTTTCTGCGCAGCCGTTGTACGGTTGTCTTGTTACTTGTCAGAATTAGTGGGACGAAGTCACTCGTTCATCGATTCCTATCCAACGTTGATGTTGAGCCATGCGCCAGAACTCGCCTTTCGTGTTGTTGAATGAACGAGATACCGTTGTCGTCGCACGCGATACGGCCCCTGCTGGAAGCGTGTGGACATCGACCGATGGGACGCAAACAGTCGTTGCTCGTGAGCAGATTGACCTGGGCCATAAGATGGCGTTGCGTCCGTTTGCCTCAGGCGAGACCGTTGTAAAGTTTGGTCAGCCAATCGGCTTTGCGACGAAACCGATTGCCGCCGGAGAATGGATTCACTCTCACAATCTCGATATGGCTCCACTGGATCGAGATTTCGAATTCGGCACCGATCTCGTGCAACTTCCGGTCCCTGCTGAGCAACGAACATTCCTTGGATATCGCCGCGCCGATGGGCGTGCGGCAACGCGTAACTATGTTGCAGTCCTGACAACGGTGAATTGTTCAGCGACGTCGGCCAACTTCATCGTCGATGCCTTCGATAAGACGATCCTGAAAGACTTCCCGAATATTGATGGTGTGATTGCCCTGAATCACAAGAGCGGCTGTTCGTTCCGATACACAGGTCCTGACCATCAAATGCTGTCGCGAACGTTGAGTGGGTTTGCACAGCATCCAAATATTGTTGCATACATCATTTTAGGACTGGGCTGTGAGACAGGTCAGGCCTCTTATCTCGCTGAGCAGTATGATCTGGTGACTCTGGATGGTTCCGGCGCGTCGAAGAATCGCCCTTTGGTTTTGAATATTCAGGATCTGGGAGGTGTTCGCAAAACGGTGGACTATGCCGTTGGGAAGTTGAAAGAGTTGCTGCCTGCTGCGAACGATGTTCGTCGGGTTCCGATTCCCATCTCAGAATTAATTCTGGGAACCAACTGCGGTGGCAGTGATGGTCATAGTGGGATTACGGCCAACCCTGCACTTGGTGTTGCCAGTGATTTACTTGTTGCTCATGGAGGAACAAGTGCTCTTGCTGAAACGACCGAGATCTACGGTGGCGAGCACTTGCTGACACGTCGCGCGGTTTCTCGTGCAGTGGGCGAGAAGCTGATCGAGCGGATTCGCTGGTGGGAAGAGTATTCTGCGAAGTTCGGTGCGAAGATCGACAACAATCCTTCGGTCGGAAACAAGAAAGGGGGATTGACCACGATCTTCGAAAAATCTTTGGGAGCAATCGCCAAGGCCGGAAATGCTCCGCTCACCGCGGTCTACGAATACTCGGAGCCGATGACCGAGAAAGGGTTTGTCATTATGGACACGCCCGGTTTCGATCCTGCTTCGGTCACAGGGCTGGTGGCCGGGGGAGCGAACATCGTTGTGTTCACAACGGGTCGTGGAAGCTGTTTCGGTTGTAAACCGGTGCCATCGATCAAAGTGGCAACAAACACTCCGATTTACCGGCGCATGATTGATGACATGGATCTGAACGCCGGAACGATCACCGATGGGGAAAAGACAGTTGAAGAAGTTGGCCACGAAATCTTCGAGATGATGATCGACGTGGCCAGCGGGAAGAAAACTAAGAGCGAAGAGCAAGGCATCGGGGACGAAGAGTTCTGCCCTTGGATGCCTGGCCCGATTTTCTAAAGCGTTTCAGAAAATCGTGTCGTGTCTCTGGCGCGCAGCATTCAGCTTTTCTTCTGTTGGGAATGCTGCGCACCCGTTCCATTGTTCAACCTGAACGCACCAGACGCCCTCTTAATACCGCAGGTGAACGTCCCCGTTGTAGCTGACACCATCGCGTACATTGGTCACGTTGAAGTGCATGTGCTTTGGTGAGCTTTTCACTTCCTGTCTGAAGTGTTGCTCATCGATAATATTGACTCCATTGACGTGTGTGATGACATCTCCCGGTTCCAGAGTTAAGGGCCCGTTGCCGTTGAGATTCACCCGACGGGCAGGAGTATGTTGCATGACGGATGTCACTTTTACTCCACCTCCCGGATTGGATGTGACATAGGCTCCGAATCGGACGCCAGTGGCGATTCCGCCTGATCCTCCGGTGAGTTGCGCGGTGGCGGTTAAGACACGTTGATCAGCGAACCTGCGAAACGTGAATTGCATGGCCGTTGGGGAATTCGAGACGGCCTGATTGAAGTCTGAGGCTGTGGTGACTGCTCGACCGTTGACGGTCAGAAAGAGATCGCTGGTGCTCAATGTTGCTCGGCTGCCGTCACTCAGAACAATGGAAGTTGCAGGTGAGTTGGGACTGACCGTTACAACTTCCACCCCGCCCGTCACATCACTGACTGTCACGCCGATACGGTTTGCGGATGATCCGCTTCCGTCTGATATTGTCGTTGTGCATGCATAGGTGTTTCCGTTTCGAGAGTTCCGGATCGTGAACTGAAGCGTTCCCACAGGAGCATCGGCGAGTTCAACGAGATAGGCATCGCGATTGGCTGCCGGAACCCCGTTGATGCTGAGGATGACGTCATTGGGTTCCAGATAAGAGGCCTGCCCGTTGCTGAAGCGGATTCGCATTGCTGGACTGTTGGGAGTGACACTGATGATCCGTTGCCCAATGGTGCCTTCCTGAACGGTAACCACACCGAGTCGAGGCTCTGAATCTGGCAGAGGAGCGGCGGGGCTTGGCTGAGCGATCTGGATTCGTAGGGAACCTTCTTCTTGTTTCAGTCTGGCTGTTGGAACCAGTGATGGTTGCGAAGGTGAGATGTCTGAAGAGACTGGGGCAATCACAGGCAAGCGATTCGGGTCGAGGTGATCAATCGTCTCCACAATCAGGAGGACTGACTCTTTTGCGAATGCTGTTGATGCAGTGGCAAGCCCAACCAACAGGAAACAGGTGATCGCGATTCTCGAAAACATGCGTGGCCCTTTCCTTCTGAAAAACTGTGAAACAGTTCAGTCAGGATCACGTGGAAGGTTGCCGAGTGTCTCAACCCATGATTGGGGAGACGTATTCATCCTGAAGACCTCGGTCAGGCAATCAAGATCGCCTGACCGAGAAGGGATCATCCGTTCCGTTGCACGTGACTCCTCTCGCTCCGTAAAGGTCAATTTACAGGCAACAGGACGAGGATTCCCGTAGAAAACGGGAACTTAACAGAAATCATTACTGATAGCGGCGGTCCAGAAGCGGATGCGAAGAAATCCCATCCGGCATCCGAATATCGATTCGTTGCGGACCGTTTGAATTATCAAGACCGCCAAATCGTGTGACATAGTCCTGCAGGCGAGTCAATTTCGTGTTGAAGCTCGGTTCGGCGTTGTCGGCTCCCGGTGGGCGTCCCCAGGTGATACGACTTCCTCCGATGGTTTCAATTTCGAAGACCAACTGGTCTGGCGTTGCGGTTGTTGGATCGACATCCGGGGCGATTAACGCGGCAAACCCGAACCGATTCCAATACCTTTCCAGATCGCTTTCCGGGGCGAGATAGGTGGCCAGTCGCGCGCCAGATGTAACAACCGGGTCACCCCAGGCACTTCCCATTCCGCCTTGAGGAAGTGTTTTCACTCGTCGAATGTGGGGGAGTCGCGATGTGTCACTGACATTGAAATCTGCAGGAGGAAGAAGGACGCCTTCTGTATCAACTGGATAGACACCACGCGGAACTTCAACGAATGCAGCAGGCATGCGATAGACAGCATCGACCTGCAATCGAAAGTCACGGGTGATCTGAACCGAGTTCACCTTTTTGATCCACGGATTCTTCTCCCAGGCGAGTGCAATCTTCTTGCACAGATCCGGCTCCAGAAGTGATACGGTGTCAGGCAATTCTGACTCGGCCTGAATCTGTTCCAGCAGATTTGAGGGGACCCAGGTGTTGGGGCGATTCTGGAGAGTTTCTTTGAGTTGGAACTGATATTCCTGTTGTTCCGACAGATTCGGGAGGGACATCGGAAGCCAGATCGACAGCGTCACGGTGGTGACGATAAATGCCATGCAAATCCATGTTCCCGGCTGACGCCACCAGGCGGCCGGTCGCGGTGGTTCGACCGGGGCGATGGATTTGGCTTTGGGAAGCTTGGATGACACTGCGCTGGGCCGTTGTTAGAGCTCTTAGGATCCAAAAGAGGGCTGGGTGAGGAAAGGACGCTCGTTCGTTCTATTTTGAAAGCGGAGGTCCGTCATTCAAAATTGGGAGTGCCCAATGCGCACCATCGGTTATTCCTGCCTGCTTTCATGCTGAAATCTTGCGGACCCAGCATCATTGGCTGAAGTGGAATATTGCTCACGATTGGATGATGTGTCCGGCGATTTTGCGGGCTTGTCGTGACTTTTGTGGCAATTCTCCCCAATGAAAGAGGCAGGAGCGGTTTTACGAAAAAAGACACCGACAAAATGAATTGTCGGTGTCTTATGTTGTCTTGTTGTTTGAAGTGCCCAATCTGAAAGATGCTTCAGTTCTTGGCATTCAAACAGGGATCAATTCTGGCCTCAGACCAGTGGAACTGGTTCTGGGATCAGCAGGAATGGAAAGACTCGCAGTGGGCGGCCGATTTCCAATGATGTTGGATATGCAAGCTGTGCAGCCCGGTCTGCAGCAAACTGCAGAAGGGTGAAGCTCAGCCCACAGAAACGATCCTGATCTGATTCTGCGGCGACGTCAGCGAAGACTTCCCCGGCGGATGCAGCGTGCCGACGAACCCCGTGAATACTTTCTTCACGGACTTTGATTCCGGCGGCAGCCATTTTCACCAGACCTTTTACGAACAGACCGCAGAGCGTGTCTGCACCGGTCGATCGGAGAAGGCGTTCCCACTCGTCGTGAGCTTCCCAGTAAAAGCCCAAATTGAAGTAATCCAGAGCCATCAAGTAGCTCCGGTTCTCGGCCCATTGAGTTTCTTTCAACCCCTTTGGGCTCTGTGGTCGTTTGTTGTAGCTGTGTCCTCGCGGATCCCGGTAAGGATGGGGTGTGCCTGATCCGGGAATGTGGGTGTAACGAGGAGTTTCTGCGGCTGACAACAGACGCACAAATCGAACCCCACGCTGAACATCAGCGAGTGTCAATTTCGAATCAAGCCCTGCTTTTGCTGCATTTGAGTCGACGGGCTGGTTCTCGACTTCAACCTTTTTGCTTGCCATGTGACAATTCCAGTATTTTCAACTACGGCAACGTCAATGAATTCAGAGCGAGGGAGACACAACGGTCTGGTGTTGTGTTCATCACAATCCTGTGATCACATTCGGGTTGCTCTGCGATCGAACGTTCAGGTGGGTATGCGTGTGGGGAACTCACATCCTGACCAACGTTGTGTCAAGACTGTGAATTATTGACTACGATCCCTGCAGAGGCGCCAGATTTTTGTTGTTTGTTACGGTTGAATACCGACTTGCAAACATCCAATCCGGCTCTTGACTCCTTCAAGTGGCTTCCAAATCGCGATAGAGAACGATCCGACAGGCAATTGCTGCCGTGAAGCCAACTCCATGTCAAGTCATATTAGATCAAAGTTGCCATCCGAAGGATAGAGCGTTTTTTTGGATTTCTGAGGAACTGAGGTCAACTGGAGCTTGCGAAACGATCATTCTTAGTAAAGGGATCGTCGCATTTGCTCAGTCTGCAGTTAGCGTTGATTTTCGAATCTTCTTACCAGCATTGCGGTAAAGCAGTTGCTGGTATGCGCAGGCCCGCTCCTTCAAATATCGGCACGTTGCGTTTTGTTCAGAATGGTTGACGTTTGGAACAACGAATGACCTCGTCAAATTCAGTCTGAATCAAAGTTGGCTGTTCGAATCAATAGAGGCAGATTCGTTTTTTGAATCGATACGAAGTTAAGCAACGGAGAGTCACCATGCGACTCTCCGTTCTACAAAGCTTCTAACTCGACCAGCTTCGGCCTGAGTGAAACATCAAGGCGAAATGATCGTTTCAATGCGTCCCGACTTAGACGTGCAATTGTTCTGGGGTACGGGATCGCATGAAGTCTTCGACCGGAACAAGAATGCGGTTTCCGGTGTTCCGATCCAGCAGGCCCAGCAGATTTGCTGAAGGCTCATCTGCTCGAACCATGGATTGGCGTCCTGTTAATCGCTGAAGATAAACTTCTGGCGATACGAACTTGCAATCAGATGCGGCTTCAAATCGCCGCCGCATATCGGTAATACTGGACATCCTGGGTCGTCCGTTTTGACATGCCCGTTTCAACCATCCAGCTGATGATGGCCGTGCTGGCCGCTGATTGGATGAATTGGACAGTCTGCAGAGCCTAAGGTCCTTATAGACTCCACATTAAACGCCAATGTGCCGCATTTCATTCCAGAAATGGCCTCGGATACGCTCCGAGAAAGCACAAATTGACGTAACTTCCGCATATCGCCATTAACGTCCGGGGACGAAAGGCACCGCCATTTCGTTCCCAGTAAGAAAGCGACACAGAACTGACTTTTTGCCTTCAAACTGCCTGAGATACCGGTCGTGAGATACGACTTAAACAGGTGTTGAAAAGCGGTCTCCGATCTGAGCGGCCTTCTCGAAATCTTTAAAAATCATAAATCTGAAGTCGGGGTTTTCCAAGGTTCAAGTTTTGCAATTTTCTTGTCATGTTGACATATAAGTTCTTGCTGACTGAACTTACTGCATCTTGAGTTAGGTTGATTTCCCTTTAAGATCGTGTTGGACAGGAACTTGCGGTGTTGTGTTGGCTGCCGGTCAAGCTGTAAGTCCTTCTTTGTCAATTTTTCATCTAAATCACATGTCAAATTCATCTGCAGTCCGCTACCTGATTTTCGACGTTGAAGCCGTTGGGGATGGCGAACTGATTTCGCGGGTGAAGTACGGTAAGGAGGATCTTGCGGGGCCTGTGGCGTTGCGGCGTTTCCGGGATGAACTGCTTGAACAGACCGGCCGTGACGTTCTTCCACCCACTTTTGTGTTGCCGATTTCAGTAGCGGTTGCCAAGGTCTCGGGCGACTTTGAATTGATTGATCTGGCCGTTCTGGATGAACCCAAATTTCGTCCTCATGTCATTACTCAAGTGTTTTGGGCCGGATGGCGCCATTACGGACGCCCGACATTGGTGACATTCAACGGACGGGGATATGACCTGCCTGTTTTGGAACTGTCAGCTTTCCGGTATGGCATCTCGTTGCCGGACTGGTTCAACACGAATGCCCCGGCTTATGAACAGGCCCGAAATCGATACAACAAGACGTCACATCTGGACCTGATGGATCTGTTCAGCAACTTTGGAGCGACACGATTTGCAGGTGGCCTGAACCTGCTTGCTAACCTGATCGGCAAGCCAGGGAAGACGAGCATCGATGGATCACAGGTTCAGGATCTGTATGACGCCGGTGAAGCAGCGTATGTCAACGATTATTGTCGCTGCGATGTCCTGGACACTTACTTTGTATTTCTGAGGTCGCGTGTTCTGCTGGGACTGATCACACTGGATCGGGAGCAGGAACTGGTCGACAAGGCGCGCCTCTGGCTAGAGGAACGTCGGGGACGTATCGCCGCCTTTGATCACTATCTGCAGGAGTGGGGAGACTGGAAGCCTCCTGTTGAGAATGAGAACGTTGCCCCTGCCCGATCTTCGCAAGAGTGACGAAGGCGAGTTTCGATGGTGAGTGTGACGAGATTTTGGGAATCGCAGGCTGAATCATTGGTCTACGATTCGTGTTCCGGTTGTGCCATTTTCGACTGATATGAGATATGGCGACTTCATTTCGACGTCGTAGTAAAATTCACCTCCCGATCACGATCAGCGTGAGCCTGATGGCGCTCAACGTGACGTTGATGGTCTGTTGGATTGTCATTCTGTCACAGGGAGCATGGTGGACCACTCTCGCGATTGGGGTGGTTGCGTTCACGATGATTCTGGCAGGTTTGTCTGTGTGGCTGGTGCTCACTCTAAAAGAGATTGCACTGAATAACCGGCAGGCAAATTTCGTTGATAGCGTGACTCACGAATTGAAATCTCCCATCGCTGCTCTCCAGCTCTATCTGGAGACATTGTCACTGAGAACATTGAGTGATGAGAAACGCCGTGAGTTCCACGGGGTCATGGCAAATGAACTCCAGCGGCTTGATCAGTTGATCAATCAGCTTCTGGAGGTGGGGCGACTGGATGCCATTGGCGAGAATGAAAGCCCTGAAGATCTGGATCTGAAAGCGCTCATCGAGCAGTTCGTTGATAAAGTCTGTATGCAGTGGAACGTCTTACGGGAAGAGACGTTTGAACTGGACTTGTCTCCTGAAGTCATTCGTGGGCAGAAAATTGTTCTGGATCTGATTCTTGCGAACCTGATCGAGAACGCGGTCAAGTATGGTGGCGAACCGCCGCAGGTTCGAATTCAGCTCCGCAGATATGGAAAGAATCGGGTTCAGTTGCGGATTACCAATAACGGAGAAGGCGTTCCTCACGAGGATCGGAGAAAGATTTTCCAGATCTTCTATCGTGGTGGCAGTGAACTGGAACGCCGCCGCAAAGGGACAGGGCTGGGGCTTTATATCGTGAATACGCTGGTGCGAAGAATGCACGGACGGGTCTCTGTTCACGATCGCGCAGACTCACTGCCCGGTTGTACATTTGAACTGGAATTGCCTGGTCGAGTTGACGTGCAACTCCCGCACGAATTGACCCAGCATGGTGTGGGGGCAACTTCCACCGAACGTACTTCGTAGCATTCATCTTGCAGCCGGCATGTCATTTCGAAGACTGCTCAAGTTCCCAGCGTTTGACGATGATCATGGATTCATAGATCGCCTTCATCAATGAAAACATGGCTCCTTCTTTACCATCTCGAAAGCCCCCCTTCAGGATGTAGTTGTAGGCGAAACGAAGTGCTGGACGCATTGGGACTCTCCGGCTGATGCTGCGAAAGGCCCGGCGTCTCTGGCTTTTGTTTGTCGAGAAGACTCCGGTGAGTGGCGCACTCGCAGATTGATTGAGTTCCAGCATCGCTTCTCGTTCTGCGTAGCGAATGTGGCGTGTGAACCAGTCACTGATGCCGTGGCTGAATGGATAGTGGATAAAGGGTTCTTTGATCGAGCCGACTTTTCCGTCGACGGGAGGAATTGGAACTTCCCCGTGCCCCGAATCCAGAAAGGAGGCGCGTCCTCGGCGAACGATTCGCATGATCCAGCAGGGGAACTCATCCGAATACTTGAGCCAACGGGTTCCCAGAATTGTCTTCCGGCAGTTTTGAAACGCAGCGATGGAGTCATCGACATTTGAAAGATGACGAATGACGTCATCCCGAAAAGCATCAGACGATTCTTCGTCTGCATCGAGCATCAAGACCCAGTCATTTTTGAGATCGGCATGCTCAAGTGCCCAGTTTCGTTGACGGGCGAAGCTCTCGAAGCGGTGGTCAACAACCCTGGCACCAGCGCGTTCAGACAGTTCACGAGTTCGATCGGTTGATCCATCGTCGACCACGACGATGTCATCACACCAGTTCACAGAGCGAATGCATCTCTCGATGTTTCTCTCCTCGTTTCTCGCCAGGATGACGACAGAGAGCGGGAACAGTTGTTCCGGATGACTCATTGTTATTCCGTTACGCTGAGCGAATTGAATTCTGTGAACAACTTAGACCGGGTCGATCTTTTACGTGACCACGCAGATGCACGCTTGCAGAGAAGTATGCAGAGGCATTCGCCGTCAGATACAAGACGAGCAGTAGTGCTTCCCGCTATGGATTCTCTGGTTGTCCAATGAGAACGCGCCGCTTAATGAATCTGGCAGGATTTCCGCAGACAATTGTTCTGGCTTCGACATCCCGGACGACAACAGAGCGAGCGCCAACAATGGCTCCATTGTGGATTGTGACATTCGGACCAACAAACGCTTCCGCACAGATCCAGGCATCGTCCTCAATCCGAATCGGGGATCGAATCAAGGACATCTGGCGGCTGCGATAATCATGGGTTCCCCCGCAGAGATGAGCACGTTGTGATACCGTGACATGTTCACCAATCTCTAAGGAGCCCAGGTTGTAAATGATGGCTCCATCGCCAAGTGCAGTGTGGTCGCCAATCTTGAGTTTCCACGGAGCGAAGATTCTGACTTTATTGTCGATGTAGACATGCTGACCAATGTCTGCACCAAATCGTTTGAGCAACCAGTTGCGGACTCCCCAAAGGGGACGCGGCGACCAGCGAAAGAGCGTTGACTGACAGGCTCCCCACAGAACTCGCAGAAATCGTTCCTTCAGTGAGTACGGGCTGAGATGTTTCGATGTGTTCATCTAAACCGACATCTCCACGGTTTCTGGCACGGGGCCTCCGTTCAACGCCCAATCGTATGTTTGCTGTAGTTGACGAGCGACAATAGCCCAGGTGAATCGGTCTTCAACCAATCTTCGCCCCCGCGTCCCCATCTCTGTCAGCGCACTGTCGGACATGGTCAGGAACTGCTCCAGTCCGTTGATCTTCGCACTGTCTCTCGGTCTTTCAGCTGTTGATAAATGTTTGAGCTCGGCTGCCGCCAGAGTGTCAAACCCCTCTGGAAGATTGCATTCTGCGGTCATCGCGACAGGAAGATGTTGAGCCCACGCTTCGAGAACTGCCATCGGGAGCCCTTCGCTTCTGGACGGCAGAATAAATGCTTTTGCGGAACGGAGTGCGATCAACTTTGCATCGCCGAAAACTGGACCCACCAGAAAGACATGCTGATTCAGCTGATGTTCGTTGATGAGTTGCTGCAGGTATTGCATATGCCCGGATTGGTCCCACCCGGCAATTGCAAGTGCCCAATCTTCGATGATCCTCGGCGAGCGTTGTTTAATGTCTGCCCACGCATGAATCAGTTCACTCAATCCCTTCTTTGGGTGCAGTCGCCCGAGAAAGAGCATGACTTTCTTGTCTGCTGGAATGACATTCGACCATACCGGTTCGCCATTGATCTGACGATCATCAAGTTCAACCCCGTTTGGGATCACACAGATCGGATTGGTCAGGCCGAACTTTCGCATTGACGAGCGTTCGGAATCACACAACGCGTGTAGGCAGGTCGCGCGCTTGAGATGTTGCTTTTCAAACAGCCAGGTCACAAATCGCTTTTTCCATCGGGAGTTCGCGAGTGCCCAAGGATCGAGCATTCCATGCGGAGAAATCAGATAAGGCCAGCTGAATCGTTTCGAAAGTTGAAAATTCAGCAATGACGGATACATCCAGATTCCCTGAACATGGACAAGGTCCGGGGCGGTCTGGCGAACGATTTTCGAAAGTCCACTGGCATACCCGAAAGATTGTGGAGGTTGTGTTTGCACCGCTTGCGGGGTCAGTGGTTTCCACTGTTTGAGATCGTCATCAGTGAACTGATCACGCAACCCGATCACACTGACGTCAACACCACAGGACTGTAACGCCTGACTGGTGAACCGCATGCTTTCAAACAGTCCGCCTCCAAGTCGTGAGACGGAACCTGTCAGGTACGCAACATTCATGGGCGGATTTAATAGGTGAGAAAATCGGCTCGAACTTAGTATGAGACTTGAGATGTTGTCGACCAATAAGACGGGAGTAACTGTAGCAATACGGAACGAGCATCGATGATTGGTTCGATTGCGGTGAAATCTCGCAATGTTCAGTCAAGCTTATATGCACTTTACGAAATTGCTTTCAGAATCAGTCGCTGAGAAAGACCGACCTTAGGAAGACGAACTTTCTTTGCGATATTTGCCGCTTTCCATGAATTCTGAGCAAACAGTTTTGGGGACCAGCCAGAGATGATTTCCTGACTTGCTTCCCCCATTTGGGTTCGCAACTGTGGGTCTGAAGCAATTTTGTGCATGAAGTTGGCGAATTGCTGTGGAGCGGTTGGAGAGAAGACAAACCCGTTGAGTCCGTTTCCAACAAGGTCTTTAGCGGCTCCACATGCCTCTGAGACAATGACCGGAAGTCCTGAGGACATCGCTTCATTGATGACAAGCCCCCACTGCTCTGTTGTGCTGGCATGGACGAATGCGTCTGCGAATGCATAGTAGTCTGGGAGTTCGTCGTATTGTTTGAAGCCAGCAAAGTGAACGCAGTGGGCAACTCCGAGTTCCACGCATTGTGCCTGAAGTTCTGCTTTCATCGGTCCATCCCCGAGGAGGACAAGATCGCATGGTTGCGAGCCTGCCATCTTGCGGTAAATAGAGAATGCCTGAAGCAACGTTGGCAGATTTTTCTTAGGGATAAAGCGGTTGGAAGCGAGGAAATACCGATCCGGAAGTCCCACTTCCCTGCGACGCATTTTGTTTGCTCTGGCAAGACCGGCTTTCTGTGCGAAATGCTCATTATCCACGACATCATAACCCATGAAGATCCGTTCCCGGGGCATTCCTAGCATCGACAAGTAATCCAGATGAGGTTGCCCTCCGACCAGTCCTGCGGAGAAGAGTTTTACAAGCTGGCTTTTGATGAACTCTTTGGGGGCGGAACGGATTTCGTCTCGATGCTGGCTTTCAGACATCAGCACTGCTGGGACTTTTCGTGAAGTCGACCACGAGATTGCAGCAATCGCATCAGGCATCGACCAACCTGTGATCGCGACGACATCCGGGTTAAGCCTGTCGAGCATTTCAAACATGCGATGTTTGATCGACGATTTGCTGTTCTGTTCGGACTCGTCACTTTGAAACAGAGTTTCACGCTGGAAGGGCCCGGCGTCCTCAATTTCGTCCCAAGCATACAGGGATTCGACTCGTACTGTTTCAATCACACTGATCTTTCCCATTGTCGCTGCAGCGTTCAGTCTCGCGGCGTGGTAGGGACCAATACGTGGAATGGTATAGCAGAGGTGCATTATTAGATCATTCAGAATAAGTGATTGTGTATCGATGTCATGGTGACGAAAATTTATCGTTTCACCATCTCGTATCCTGTGACACCGGCATATGCAAAAATGACAGGCCATAGCACGAAAAGACATATGTCTCGGCCGAGGTTGGGAAGGAGGGCGAGACAGAAAATGATCAGGAAGATGCGAAGTGAACGATTGCCTTTTAGTGGCAGTCTGCAAAGCCATCGGCAATAGCAGGAGAAGAATAATGCCGGTGCCAGCGGGCCAAGCCAGGGCCCGAAGTTGGAAACTCCCTGACCGATGAAGCCGTATGAAATTGTCGTGGTAATGTCGTCGCGGTAGGTTCCGGAACGTAGCAAGGCGAGTTCGCGTCCGACAAACGGTTTGTTGGGCCAGATTGCTCTGGGAACGACATTCAGGATATTTCCGATGTAGTTCATTCCCCATTCAATATCGAGTTGTCGCGTGCGCTGATAGTGTGTGATATGCAATAATTCTTCAGTCATATTGAGGCCGAAGTGTCGGCCTTCATAGATTCGCGAAATGGACTGATTATCTTCGATGAGTTTATCGAATCCGATATTGCGGAATTGAATTGCAATTAACATCACCGTGTTCAGGGCAAGTCCGCTGATTCCGAGAAAGAGGACCTGCTGAAGTCTTGTCCATTTCTTGATGAGCAACGTTCCCATTATGGTCGGAACCACGATGGCGAGTGCTTTGTTTCTGGCACCTGCCATAAAGAACATGGGCCATGTCAGCGTCATCAGGCACAGCATCAGGACCTTTGTAGAAGTGCGACGCGTGGAAATCAGAATTAATCCAAAGCTCGCGCAGACTGCAAGATAACTGTAGTCCGCTGACGACATCAGGAATCCCGTCGCTCCGCCAAATCGTCCCCGTCCAAACATGACGACGCTTCCGGCTCGCGAGTTGATAGGGAACAACACTTCCAGCACACGAAAGTTGGTCAGTGTGATCCCGATGGTAAAGAGCAAGGCCCATGCGATGAGTACGATCGGAACGATTGGCCCACGATCGATTTGTCGGACATCGATTTCACGAAGAATGCGAGTGGGTGTGGCCGGTGGAATTCTTTCGACAAGGAGACGAAATCCAACCAGAAAGACGCAAACTTGTGCAAATGAAAAATCCAGCTCATCAATTGTGAACTTGGAGTAGATTGTCGGAGTATAGATGGGATCGATGACATACCAGAGTGTCGTGGTTGCATAGATGAGCCCGGCGAAGACCCATTTCAACTGACTTGCTCGGAATGCGGCTTCAATCACCAGTGTGACCAGCAGCCCCAAGAGGCCCAGGTAAACAACAGATTCGAAGACGCTTTGATGATTCATATGCGGTCGTTACCGGAACGGTCCGTCGCAGGACAGATGCAGGCTGGTGCTTATGGTGGTGCTTGTTTTTGGCCTGTTAGTTAGGAGCAGATAATGCAAATTGCGATTGCTCTCGGATCGAATTTTCAACGTTGAGCAATGCGGTTCCGAGGTCGTTCAGCGTATAGGTTTCACGTTGCTTCTGATTGCAGGCAAGTCGATGGAGCAACTGTGGATTCAGGCAAAGTTGTGTGACAGAATCGGCGATTGATTTTCCAGTGATCTCACTTAGCAACATCCCATTAACGCCGTGTTGAACGACATTTCCACAAAACCGTGACGCAATGACCGGAAGGCCAAAAGAGGCCGCTTCGAGTTGTGTAAGAGCGTAACCATCTGAGTGTGTTGGCAGGATAAAGACGTCGACATTCTGGTAGTAATCAGCTGCGCTGCTGCGTGGAACAGAACCGGTGACCTGGACACTCGACAGGATTTGATCTCCCTGATGCTGCACTTTTCGCTTTGACTGGATGTCACGCAGTCGATTCATGAGTTCTGGATTTCCGCCGCCAACGATTGTCCATTCAATCGGGAGATGCAGTGTCTGTGAGATGGCATCGATCAGTTCAAGCACTCCCTTCCTCACAATCACCTGCCCGAGAAACAGCACTCGCAGAGGACGATCTTTGTTGAAGTGTTGAGGAAGGGGGGGCGAAGAGTGATTTGACTGCGGTGCTTTTTCATGAACCAGAGGCACAACGTAAATTTTGCTCTCAGGGAGTCCGGCGGTCAGCAGCAGATCTTTCGACCATTCGGAATTGACGATCACTCCGTCGGCGAGACGACACTCCTCACGCCAGTTCTGCCAGTACTCATCTGGCGGCGCTGAGTCCGATTGAATTCCGGATCGCTCACACAAATCCTGCACCAGTTTCATTTCTTCTGGGCCTGGATCAATCTGCCCGAGCAACGTCATGCAACCATGACGGCGAGCAACTTTGAAGATCTCTTTTGCAGTGTAGCTATAGCTGAAGACAACAGATGGCTTAGTCGTTTGCTTTCTGGGGTTCGAAAGATCGCGATTGATTCTGCGAGCCGCGATTGACGAGAACCATTCATTTCGTTGCAGGATCTTTTGCCAACCCGTCAGACGATTCAGTTTCGCGAGCAACTCAAAGCGATAAATTCCCAGATTGAATGCAGTGACATTTTGTTCTGCGATGTCGGCGTGAAATCGTTGCTGTAGTTTTGTCGAAGCAAGCGAAATGCGATTCGAAAAATGCCAGTAATCTGTAATGAGCCGAACGGGCACACGTTGCCTGGTAAGCGAACGGGGAATCGAGTAGTGCTCCCTCGCCCCGAGTTGGCAGACGATCCATGATGGGTTCGATAAGACTGACAAAGCGAAACCTTCAGGATTGTGGTTGCCGTCGAAGTCGGGTGAGTTCACGAATTGTTTGTGGCCGGACCGGCTGGCGGGAGTCGCGATATCTCCAGACTGCCAGTGGAATATTCAAAACGCCCTGAAGCATTCCATGAAATCGCTTTTGCAGCAGGCAATACTTCAGTCGGTTCAGTGTCTGGGCGAGTCCATAGGGCCATGAAGTCACTGGATATCGCAGATACGCGAAAAGTGCGGTATTGGTAATTTGTGCTGCGTTGATCTTCTTCTGAGCATGCCGTGTGCGTCGATCGCAGTTGTGAAACACCGTCAGGTTCTTGACCAGACCGATTCTCGCTCCTGAGTCGACAAGTTTGATTGCGACATCCTGCTCTTCCATGCCGTATGCATTTTCGAGCGGGAGATATCCGCCTGTCCTGAGGAAGATCGATCGGCGAAAGAAGCAGCCGCATCCAATGAATCCTGATGTTTCCTGCACCTGATCGTCTTTTGAAGTGATTTCCGTCGTCGCTGGGAGAGATGGACTCGCATCTGCTTCAATGATCACGCACGCGAACATTGCGAACTCTGGTGATCGTTCAAACACAGTGAACGCACGAAGAAAAAAATCCGGCACCAGCGGCCATGAATCATCATCAAAGCTGATAACGCATTCATGTTGTGAGCGACTCACCAAATGGTTCCGTCCTCCACCGGGGCCTCTTCGCTCCGAACTGTCGATGATAATGACGTCCGGGAAGTTCACTTGCAGCATGGGGCGTGTTACATCGTCCCCGGCATCAATGTGAACTAGGTATTCCGCCGGTTGAGGGGAACACTGCTTCAACCGCGTTAATGTTTCAGCAAGTTGCTCTGGCCTGCGATATGTCGGAATGATGACGGAAACTGGAAGAGAATCGAAATTCGACATTGAGACCTTCAAACTCGTAGAGACGTCTTCAGGTATGATCGGGAATCACGACATGTTTGTCGCTGAACGTTCATGATCGCGACACACTCCATTGAGGAACGGCGAGTGATTGGTCCAGTTGAGAAATTCGGCGGCGTCCCTGTTGTTCTCGACTGATGTACGTCAGCAGATACTTCGTCCAGTAACGTGATGTCTGCTGATGCTGCTTCGCGAGCTGAGAGCGACCGATGATTCTGTATGATGTCGACAGGATGGTGTGAACTGCAGACCGGATGGGGGCGAGTACCAGCTTCTTTGCCTTAACTCGATCCCCTTCCTTCTTCAGAGCGAGAGAGTTCTCGATTTCGAGACCGATTGATTGAGCGACATGGTCAAAAACCGTTTGAGATGGTCGTGTGCTGGATGTCAGCCAGGGGGCCGAAGCCGTATAATGCAGGATGCATTCCAGCGTGTTGTCTGTTTGTTCATCAAACTGCCATGAAGCCAGATTCCATGAAGAGTCTATTCTTAGAATTCGTCCGTGAAGCAGAAAGTTGATCGCAGATTGATCGTGAAACAGGTGCTCCCCCTTCTGAGTATTCAGGAAGTTCAAAGCCTGATTCAGGAAGTCCATTTGACGCAGTCGGTCGAGATCCATTAGCAGAACACCGGAGTTAAAGTACTCGGCGTCTGGTGGCAACTGGAGTTTCTCAGGAAGAGTTTTCGAATCGTCAGCCAATGTCAGAGTTTCTGAATCGGCAGCTGCTGCGATGCAGCAATCTGACGGAAGCGAAAGGTCAAAAAGTTGGCTGACATCCTTGAAGGCGAGAACATCTGTGTCCAGATAGATACAGCGTGGTTCCTGAACAAGTTCGGTTGTCATCAGCCTGGCGTAGGCCATACGAGATTTGCCTTGTGCCAGATGAGCATTCTGAAATACGGCGTCATTCACTGAATGCCATCGAAATGAAGCTGTGTCTCTGGTGCGGATCAACCTCTCAATGACCTGCCTGCTTTGCGTACTCAGTCCCCCGTCGAGAAGATGAAACGATAGCAATCTGTTCGAATCTGCATGGCAAAGAATGGTCCACAGTGCACATTTCAGACCTGGCGCATATCGTTCGTTTGCGGCAAGCACAATCACAACCGGGGTCTGATTTCGATTGTTCATAACGACTCGACGCAACTATGAAGGGGCGATGAAATCTGATGCTGAGAAAACTGTTGGCATCAGATCGGGAGCGCATTGATGAGTGGAATGTGATATTGCCTTGACGATCGACACTATGACTTCGTGCCGAACATCCGAGACAATTTGCGAATTGCGCGTCGTTGAAAAAGTTCTGCTTCGTCTTGAATTACGCGACGCCACGCCTGCATCCGCCCGACATTTCCTTCGCCATAAATATTCTGGTAGTGTCGCAATCGGAAATAGGTAAACGGATCAGCGAAATGTTTTGGGTGTTGTAAATACGGCTTCTTGCCAGCGAAGTGCAGAATCACCGGATTCGTGATCTCTGGCAGTGAACTCTTAGTTCCCGGGAATCGAGCTTTCATCATCTCTGGGGTTCGATTACCGATCGTTACCTGTAAATGCAGTTCTTCCGCGGTCAAAATTCCACGATCCCATTTACTGAGAATCAGGTAGTTCAGAATCCCTTGATCTCGCGTCCAACTAAAGAGAGTTGGTTCCTGCTTTCTCCATTCTTCAACAGCCAGCCATTCATCGACCGAGATGATGTCTCGTCTTGTTGCGAATGCGCCAGAACAGAAATACGGGCGATTCTTCCAGCGGAAATCGGGATCAAATTTAGGAATGAGTTCAGGATCAAGATAGAACTCCTTCAGTTCCTCGCATGAATGCTCGCACCAAGCATCAGGGCGCAGAAGTGCGAAGTCTGCTTTGCTGTTGATGATGCCTGGAAGCACATTTCCCCAGAAAATGGCGTCACTATCGAGGTAAAGAAACCGCTCAAAGGGCCCTTCCCAGATCGCCGTCAACTTGGATCGTTGGTTTCTGGAGCAAAGTTTCCGCACCCGATCGTCTTTTGATTCGTGAGGCCGAATCACAGAAATATCATATTGCCGCACCAGCTCATCGACTGAGAAGTTTCCATCGGCAACGAGACAGATCGGAGTGTTCGGGCAGAAGTGACGAATGCTTGCGCATGTTGCCTTGGCTAGCAAATAGTCACGTTCATAGCAGGCGGTTACGACTCCAAAATCATGCGTTGTCTTCATGTGATCACCTGCGTCTGTTTCCGTCGAAGAGCGGATCGGGATGCCATTACAGCGCTGTCCCTGTACATGCTTTTGTTAAGTTGTCTCTAATTTGAATAATTATGATGCTATGGATACTGCGGTGGATGGCAGTTCACTCATGTGTCTGTCGACAAGTCTGATGCGCGACCAGATGTGAAGCAGCGACGGATTCATTGTCTGTAGGATCGAGATATGTATTCGTGAATGAAAGAACAGGGGCAATCTCGCCTGGCCGGGATTTCGCCCAATGTGGTGCTGTTCCAAGTCCGCCCATGATTTCAAAATGGATACTAGCCTCTGTCTTCTCCGGCGCATAAATCCACCGGATCTGATGAATCTCTGAAATGAGCTCCATCGTGTAGACTCCCTCATTGAGCAGATACTCAGGGATTGTGCATGTCAATCTGTTCGATCCTCGATGCAGCTGGATGGAACTGTTAGAATCCGAATGAAAGCTGCGGAACAGCGTTTGACCTGTCTGGTTATAGATCGCGATTCCAATCGCCAGCTTGGTATCAAGTGCGAGGATGTCTCCTTCAATAATCACCTGAAGTGGTTTGTTAACAGGGTGAGGCTGCGTTAGTGGAGTTCTGCCATCGCTTGATACCCACATCTTTCGCACCGAGAAGATGTCTTTCGCTTTACTGTTCTTCGGAGCATTCCATTCATACTGCTGAGAACGGACATTTGACAGATAATGGCTGATGCCATCTCTGGCTGATCCGCGATAGGCAATCTGTCCATGAGCAAGAATTGCGACTTGAGAACAAAGGTGGTCAATCGTTGCTAATTGATGGGAGACAACAAGCACGGTTCGCCCGGATGTTGCCATGTTCTCCATCTTTCCGATGCACTTCTTTTGGAACTCGATATCGCCGACAGCAAGGACCTCGTCGACGATGAGAATCTCGCATTCCAGATGAGCCGCGACTGCAAAGCCCAGGCGAACCAGCATTCCGGAACTGAATCGTTTGACGGGGGTGTCGATATACGCGGCACAGCCAGAGAACTCGACGATCTCTTCAATTCGGCGATGGATCTCTCGGCGTGTCATACCGAGGATTGCGCCGTTTAAATAAATGTTTTCGCGTCCGGTTAGTTCAGGATGAAAGCCGGTTCCGACCTCCAGCAAGCTGGCGATTCGTCCACGTGCCCGAATGGTTCCAGTGGTCGGTGTTGTGACTCTTGACAATAGCTTGAGAAGGGTCGACTTCCCTGCTCCATTTCGTCCGATCAAGCCAAGAATCTCACCTTCTTTCACTTCGAGATTCAAATCTTTTAGTGCCCAGACATACGTTTGCCCTGCTTGTTCCCGGTTGTTGATTCGCCCGACTTTTAGAAAGGGGTCTTCCTTCCCACGAAGTTTCGCCCAGGCTCGAGTCAGGTCGTCATGTAACGCACCTGCTCCAACCTGACCAAGTCGGTACATTTTGGAAACGTTTTCAATTTCGATCGCATTCATTTGATCGGATTTGCTATTGAGAGAAGGCACATTGAGATAATGACATCGATTCGTTAAAGCATGGTGCGTCTACACGGTGTCCATGAAAGTCGCTTCAATACGGTTAAATATGAGCACGCCAATCGTCACGATGAAAACTGCAAAACCAGCGGAATAGGACAGACCGGCGATGCTGAAATCGCCCGTGCCGAGAAACCCGTGACGAAACGCCTCGATCAACGGAGTTAATGGATTGAGCTGAATTAGCCAGGCATATTCTTGAGGAATAGTCGAAACCGGATAAATCACTGGAGTGACATACATATAGAGCTGAACACCAAACTGGAGCAGAAAACGTAAGTCCCGGTATTTGGTTGTTAATGCGCTAAAGATCAGGCCAATTCCCAGGCTGATGGAAGCCATCAGGAAGACAATAACTGGCAGAAGCAGGGCCGTTGAGTTCAGATGAACGGCACCCATCCAGACGAAGTATGCGAGAGTCGCGAGGAACATTCCCAGTTGGATGCTGAACCGTAACAGGTTCGAAATCACAATCGCCAACGGGCTGATCATCCGGGGGAAGTAAACTTTCCCGAAGAGTGTTGAGTTATCAACAAAAATCGTCGCTGTCTTGTTCAGGCATTCAGAGAAGTATCCCCAGCAGGTGACTCCTGCCAGGTAGAACAGAATTTTCGGTGATCCATTTGTTGAAAGTCCGGCGATATTGCCAAAGACAAGTGTGAACATCAGCGTCGTCATGACAGGCTGAAGAAGGAACCATAATGGTCCGAGAATGGTCTGTTTATAGAATGCGACGAAATCTCGACGGACGAAGAGATAAACCAGATCTCGATAACGCCACATTTCGGCGATCGGGACTTGAAATATTCCACGATGAGGTGTGATCTCAATCGTCCAGGGCGGTGTTGGGATGTCTCTCCCACGATAATGTTGTTCTTGCACTGGACGTGTTGCGAGTGGGGTGTCGACGTCGATTAACATTGAAGGACTTACTCTTATTACGTCTGCAGGTTCATCTGACTCGTTGTTTAGTTTTCATCTCAGTGTTGCATCAGGACGTTGGTAAGCGACTGGTGTAATCCTGGCGTGTCCTGAGTGCGAACTCTTCTATGAGACGTGACTACTCTCCTTGAGCGAATACCGGTTGATGGCGAATGGATTCTGCTGAGGAACCAGCCGTTGTGGAGTGGATAGGCTCTTGCGATGAGATACCGCCTGCTTCTCTCAGAATCTCTGCAAATCTGGCAACTTGTTGATGACGATCGAACCGTTCGAGGCAGAGCTTTCGGCCTCTCATCCCCTGTTGTCTGGTGAAGTCTGGGTTAGTGGCCATTCCATGAATCGTTTCAATCATTCGTTTATTCAGCGTCTCTGGCGGGTGGGGATCACAAACCAGCCCGACATCTTCAGACATAATGAGTTGGGAAAGATCACTGTCACGAGGGGAGATGCTGAGAACTGCGGTTCCGGATGCCAGCACACCATACAGTTTGCTCGGCATCAGACAGCCTTTCACTTCCGGAAGCATCGACACGATTTGAATATCGGCGGCGCTCAGGCTTTGTTTCAGAAACTCTTCCGGTTGATAACCGAGGAAGCGAACGTTATGTAATCCTCGATCTTCTGCCAGCTTGCGAAGGCGTTCTTTCTGAACTCCTTCGCCGATGAACAGGAATACAATATCTGGATGCGACTCGAGTGCTTTCGCGGCGTCGAGGATGGGATCAAGAAGATGTGCCATCCCGAGATTCCCGGAATACATCACAACAAACTTGTCTTCGAGCCCATGCTGCTTGCGAAATAGATTTTCGTCCTTGATTGGGTAGACCTGTTTGCAGTCGGCCCAGTTAGGAATAATTTCAATTCGTTGTTCCTGAACGCCGTTTTTGATACAGCGTTTTTTCATGTCGTGACACAGGACGACGACGCGGTCTGCTTTGTTGTAGGAACTGACCAGCAGGTGACGCAGCGTTCTGGTCAGTCTTCCTTCCTTTGCTTTTCCCAATGCGACAGCGATGTCAGGATAAATGTCTTGGAGATAGGCGATGAAAGGGATGCGGTATCTCCATTGAATGAACCGTCCCAGCAACGGCAAAAAGAATGGATCTGTTTCTGTAACGACGATATCCGGTCGCGGGTTTCTCCAGAGCGTTGCGAGAAATGCTGACACTGTGAACGTGATGAGATTAAGGATTCGTCCAATCGAAGACGACTTTGGGAATCGTGTATGTAACACCCGTTGAATCGTCACCCCTTTGCAGCGGATGATTCCAACCGTCGATGCACGAAATCGCTCTTTAGTATGATTTGGGCGACCTGAAATTACTTCAACTTCAAACTCACTTGCCAGATCCTCACAAAGGGCCGTCAGCAGCTGGCCTGTCGCTTCGGTATCCGGCCAATACGACCGATTGATGAAGAGGACTCGAAGTTTCTTGGAGCGATTCATTAACGGACTTCCATTGTCTCAACATAACGTGAGAATGATCGCGTACGCTTAGATCAAAGGAACGTTGAGGGATCTTTATTGATTCTGATTTACCCGGCTTTCCGTCGCACTCTCAATGTAAAGCCGGACGAGAAGTGGGTGTCTTTTGTCTAATCAGATGCCTCGTATATCGGGTGAGACGCTACTCTGGATGGGGAATTCGGTAGTAAATTCAGTGGACCAGATGGATTGCGGTGATGCCACGCACTGGTGCATGGTTCCACTTGAAAGGGGTTGCCATCCCCTGTTTTCTGCGTCTGATTCTGTTTGGTTTCTTGGCTTCCACGGTTCTCGACTCGGACATTTAATGCGAGTAACTCGGCTCCAGCGTCAGCGGTTCTGTTACGGGAGATGAAGTAGGTGCAGGGAGGCGTTCTTCCAGCAGTGTTGAAAACTTTTTCTCGAACGGCTTGAGCCCTTCAACAAGCTCGGACATCCAGGAGACCATGCCATCCTGCTTGATGCCTCCGATGAAGGTAATTCGCCCGACACAAAGTTCATTGCGGAATAACGGAATTTCAGTACGCCAGAGTCTTAGCATGGGCGGATGTGCCTTGCGTTGCCAGACAGCGTGATACTCCTCGCCAATTGAAGGTGAGCTGACATTCAACTGAATTGAACTGAGGTCGAACTCATTGGCGTAGTCGATCAGCTCCTGCCAGAGAATCTCCCATTCCCGACTTCCATGAAATCGGGAACAGAAATGAGCCGGTCTGGATTGAGTCAGAGATGGAATCCGAATCATCGATAAGACGAATCGATAGAGTTTTCTCGCAAAGAGGGAGCATTCCGAACGGCCAAAAAAGCCAGTGAGTACTAGAATTGCCAACACACAGGTCGCCGTTCCAATTGCTGCGAGTTCATTCTTCACGGCGACGCTCACTAATGCTCCAATCGAGCAAAGCAGGCAAAGCCCACCGATCGTCATATCGACACCGACAACAGAGAGTCCCCGTTTCTGTAACACATGATGAATGTGAGAGCGGTCGGTTGCATAGATGCTGCGGCCAGTCAGTTTTCGTCGGAAAATGGCCATGGCGATGTCAAATGCGAGTATTGCCCAGATTGCAAATGGTGTCGCCAGTGCGACTGTTGCAGGCCCCTTTAACGATGTTCGAATCGCAAGAGCCCCCAGAATCAACCCGATAAGCATACTCCCTGCATCACCCAGATAAATCTTGGCAGGGGGAAGGTTAAACATTAAGAATCCGAGTACCGCCCCAGCGAGAGTCCATGCATAGATTGCATCGCCGAAGTCGCCTTTCATACATGCCAGGATGGCAAAGGTTGAACTGAGAACGACGGAGACCGTTCCCGCCAGTCCATCTGCGCCATCGATCAGATTCAAGGCATTGATTGCACCGAGAAGCCAGAGCATCGTGAATGGGATCGCCAGAATTCCCAGGTCGAAATGCCAGCCAAAAACTTCGACCTCTTCGATCACAAGTCCGCTGCAGACGACCGCGAAAACGGCCGCAATTTGTGCAATCAGTTTTTGACGGCCTCGTAGTTCAAAACGATCATCGATCAGTCCTACGAAACAGATCAATGCGCCGGCTCCGCATAAGCCGGCAGTGAAGACCGGGTGTTGGAGAAGATTTGCAGCACCTGGGAGGCCCGCAATAATCAGCAGTGCAATTGTCGCTAAGTAGGCAAAGAGAACTGCCACTCCTCCACCGAGTGGAGTCACTGCTTTTTGGAGTTTGCGGAACCCGTCAGGTTTGTCCACAAGATTGATTTTGAATGCGATACGTCGAATGAGTTCTGTTAAAACGAGGGCAATAATAAATGCAATGAATGCAGGGTATACTGTCGCGAAATGCGTTGTTAATTCCATTACAGTAACTCCGAGACGATTGCAGGTTTATTGTTTGTCTGACACATGATGTTTCTGTCCCAGACTACTCTGACGCTTAAGGCGTTGAGTGAGTGACTGAATTCGAGATCGCGTTTCGGCGTTTTCGGGAGCAAGCCGGGAGACAAAGAGCAGTTGTTCGCGTGCTGTTGTTTCGTCTCCGTTCGCGATACAGACTTCTGCAAGTTCTAATCGCCAGTTGACGGAGAAAGGTTTGGAGTTTATCGCTGATTTCAGTTGCTGAATTGCAACTTCGGTATTTCCACTCAAAATAGAAATTTGAGAAGCAATCCAGTCGTTTTCTCCTTCTGATTTCATTGCTCCATCAGATTGTGTCTGCTGGAGCAGATGAGTCAGACGTTCCGTGATGACGTTGATTGCAGAGTCGCTTTGGGTTTGTCTGGAAAAGTCGATGAGATGCTGAGATGTGACCAACAGGCTGGCACAAATCTGCTCGTCTTCGAACCGTGTTTGTGCAATTCGAATGGCATTGTTGAAGGTTGTGGGCGCGATCATGATGGAGCGGCGAAGGCAACTGATTCCCAACTCCTCCAGATCATGCTGCAATGCAATCCGGCCCACGGTAAGGAGTCGACTGGAGTTGCCTGCTGCCAGAAGTGCCTCCTGTCGCAGGCAGATCTCTGTCAGATCGGCGTTCGAAATAAAATCGCGTGCGTGATCAGTAATGTGTTGAGTCGGATCATTGGAGCTGTCTGACTCCGTTGAACTGTCTAGAGGCAACGTCAGGACAACATTCAATCCAAGCTCTGGAGTCCACGGGGATAGCATGAATGCAGAGGTTGTAATGTGATGCACCTGCTGGAGTGCATTAACCAGTGCTGGATCGACCGCGCCATCTTCCTTTGAAGAGAGTTGCAACTGAATTCGGAGACGATGGGCAATCTGTTCGAGAGAGGATTGCTCCCAGAGACGCATTCTTGAGGTTGTGCCTCGTGCCGACAGCAGCTTTTCAAACTCCTGTTGTCGAATTTGATATATGCTCAATTTTGAAAGTGCAGTGTGAATTTCGGGGTCGTCTGGAGATTTCGCAATCAGGAGTCTGGTTCGCGATAGCAGCTTTTCAAGCTCCTCGCTGGTGAAGATATCTGGTCGGTTCAGCCGAGTTGGAACCTGATCGCAGAGCGTCATGGTTGGCTCTACTCTCACGATTTCGGCTGTTGCCCAGGCGGTAGTGGCCGTTAACAGAATCAGCAGAAAACTCGTTGCGAAAGCCGTGCGGCGTTTTCGTAACTCAGGGATCAATCGTTTTACTGTTGAGAAGAGGACTGGGCGATCATATGAGAGATCGAACTGAGTTAACCCGCTGCAGGCACCGATAAGAACTGCACAGGGAATCGCCAGTGCATAAAGGGTGATTCCAAAATCGGTCGCTTGTTGCAATGCGATCGAAGTCAGCAAGTAAACTCCTGCGACCAGAACTGGTTGTGCTTTTTCTGCATGTGGACAGTGTGTCAATCTCCAGAGGATTGCCGCGAATGTCGCAAGAAACAGAACCGTAAGAAGAAGACCTGCAAGTCCGGCTTCGACTGCGATTTCGAGAAAGAGGTTATCTGCATTCCAAAACCAGACGGTTGCTTCCTGTTGCTGGTAAGGAAGATTTGCATAGCGATAGGTTCCAAGCCCGGCGCCCCAAAGAGGTGAGTCGATGATGGCAGCTGTTGTGCTCTTCCAGTGATTCCAGCGTCCGGACATTGCGTCAGGCAGATCGTTCAGAGTTCCAAGTCTGGCGGCAACGGGATTCAAGAGGTGAAGTGAGCCAACTAATCCCAATGCAACCAATCCGAAGAGAATGCATCCACCGAAGAGACGAGTTCCAAAACGCTGATAAAGCCAAGGAGAAACAACAGCGAACCCGATGATGGCTGCGGCAATTCCTCCGCGTGAAAAAGATGCGAGTGTTCCTGCGAAGATGAATGCCGATAGCGACAGGAAGATCACGATCCCGGACCGGTTTGATCTGTGCGACGTTGTTGCACTGGCAATTAAACCACCAAGGCTGGCAGCCTGACAGAGATTCAGAAATCCTGCTGCGTTGTTGCGATTGACGAACGTTGCGAACGGCTCGCCGCCATTTCTTAAGGGAATTAGCCCCCCAAGAAAGCTCTCTCCGGAGATGCGTTGCCCGATCCCGAAGATTGCCAGTGTTGCTCCCGTCAGCGCAAGCGTACTCAACTGCAGTTTCAAGTCGTTATGCGAGCGGAAAAGTTGCGTACCAAGAAACAGTGCTGTCAGAACAATTGCAATTCTGGCCAGTTGATATCGAGTTAATGCTGGGGAGATGCTGGCGACTCGATGATGACTTGGGAGCGAATTGATGGCCTCTGGTGTGTGCAGGTATGATTGCTTGCTGTCGAGTAAATCGTTGCGTGACCAAACTAGAGCTTGAGCTGGTTGAAAGGTTTCGTTCCATTTCAGCTCCTGCGCCCATTCGGATGAAATCTTCATTGGTGGAACGGGAACAAGAGTTTGTATTCCTCCGAGTATTCCCAGCAGTGCTAAGGTGAAGAACGGCAAAGAAAAGGCAACCGCATCGCTTTCAGTGGAGCCTGTTTGTGTACGGAACAGTTTCTGAATGCAGAATGAAAGCTTCCAAAGCACGAATGAAGCGAAGACTCCAAGTGCGATCCAAAGCTGAAATCGTGCGGGAACGGACCCGACCAGCCAAGGACTCACCGCCATAGTGCCAAGCAGAATGATTCGAGAACCGCTTCGAATTGTTCGCGAGAATCGTTCCATTATCCGGCTCGTGCTGAGAACAGTTCGGTGGTGCTCTTTCTGGAGTTAATGTTTGCTTGTGTAACGGTGGTCGGCCTTATGAACAGGGCTCTCAAGAACGATTTCTTTATCCATCAATCACCACATGAACTCTCATTGTTAGCAAGCGGAAAAGTGAGAGTGGTGGATATTCTAAAAGCAACCGGATTCTCTGTGGCTTCAAGGTGCTGCCGGGCTCGCTGGCGGCGGACTGT
The DNA here is from genome assembly GCA_040393865.1 of Planctomicrobium piriforme. Lineage (GTDB taxonomy): Bacteria > Planctomycetota > Planctomycetia > Planctomycetales > Planctomycetaceae > Planctomicrobium > Planctomicrobium piriforme_A. The sequence goes on from JBEBTF010000003.1 coordinate 44,372, forward strand.
CATCTTTGGACGCTTCGATCCCAATGGCGGTCAAACCTGCTGTCAGCCCTGCTATGCCAAGGAGTCCCCCTGCTCCCCCTCCTGCACCACCGCCACCCCCACCTGTCCCTCCTCCATTTGCGGCAGCGGTTCCAGCTCCCCCGGGTGCGCCCCCTGCATTGATGCCGGGTGAGGGAGCGATTGACTGGAAGAATGCGTTGAATGATTCAGGATCTGCAAGGTTGATCGTCACCGGTGCAGTTGGAAGTGCTACCTGAAATGCCACCTGAATTGTCCCATCTAGTGGAGACTGGTGATCTGCTGTCGCTGCGGATTCAACAATTTCAGCCCCGAAGATTGCGTATCCTTGCGACCCATAGGCGGCAACGCTGACTAACCCTGGTTGAATGGTTTGGGAAGAGAAACGAAAGATTCCATCGTTATCAGAAGTTGTTTTTGCGATGACGGCTTGATTACGCACAAGTGCAATGTTCAAGTCCGGGATTGCTCTGACGCCTGCCCGTTCAACTCTTATGAATCGCCCTTGAATCGTGCCATCCGAGTCGATGACGAACTGTGGAATCCGATGGCTGATAGCGTCTTCAAGTTCATCGTTGGAAATGAGATTCCCGATCGGCGTCACTGTCGTTCTCGATTGCTTTGATAGCAGCTCTCGAATGACAACACTGTCGCTGACAGGAACGAGTGCGACCTCTGGAGTGATGACCGGAAGATCGGCGTCAGCTGGCTTCGTCTTGGTCAGAAGGAGTCCAACTGAACAGAATCCGCTGCGGCCAACAGCCATAAAGGTATGTGGCCCTTCATGGAGCCTGGAAAACGTGGCGATTCCTGTATCGTCTGTGCGTCCTGCCGTGACAACATTGGCTCCTCGCATCAGCGCGGATGGGGTTGCTGTGGCAGGTTCGTAACTCATGCGGTCTGTTGGCACTGTAAAAAGCCGAAGACGGAGTTTTCCGTCAGCCGCAATCTGTGTGTGCCAGGGAGAGACTGATGAGCGGGCCGCTGGAGTTGGTTGCAGTTCTTCGGCAGGGGGGACAGGAAGCGGTTCACTCGCGTTGGCGATGGGACTCATTCCGATCCCGGCGATGGTGGCCCAGGTGAAGACACATCGGGACAAAGTTCGAGCTCTTCCGTAGGTGTGCTTGATCATCGCGGTGCTCTGTAGAGTTCTGTGATCGATAAATGAGCGTGATAAAACCCGCCTTATTTATTGATGTTCTCTTAAACTATGTTCTACGTGCTGGTGTGGCAATGTGCGGTGTCTGTGAAAACAACGTGATTCATCAATGAAGTTTTAGGGAAATTTGGTTGTTTCGGATCTGCATTGGAGGCACTGTGGAAAGCTGGTCTCTTTGAGTGTTTTCCTGCATGCCCACGACATGTCTTCAGAGAGCGAGATACGTATGTGCCTTCTGTGGAAAATCGTTCATCGAATACGAAGCCGATCAACTTGAGGCGAGATTGCATATTGATAGGGCGTTTCGAGTGCAAAAGAGGGAATGCAGTAGAAACACGCTCGGTAGTGCGACTGTGATCGTCTCCCCAATCGAGTTCGAGCTATTCGTTCTTCGCTTCTCAGCAAGCTGGTAAGTGGTTTCTCTGTGCTGTGCGTGTATCGCCTGTAGTGTGGGCACTTGTTGGCTCAGGCGTTGAGTCGTGCCGGTGTCTTTGACGATAGGTTTGCTTGTAGCGAGTTTTCTGGCGTTGACTGCCTGATGGGCGAAGATGGCCCTTGATCCTCAATACGAATTGTCAGTGAAGAGAAAATCATTGATTGACTCTGGCCAAGGAAGGTCAACTGGCAAAACGCTTCGGCACAAGGAAGTGAAATGAACCCCCATCCGCCTCAGGCTTCACCTGCGTCATTGCATTCGGCGGTCTTGCTCTCCGGGATGTTTGTCTGCGCGCTCTGGCTTTCTGGCTGTCAGATTCAACAGGGGATTCAGAACCAGCTTCAGTATTGCGAACCGCTTGATGAGGCGTGTCACTCGATTCATATTCGAATCGTGGCTCATCGTGAGTGGAAACGTTACGTGCATGCCTGCCCGCCAGGCGATCCGCACCGTTGCTATTTCAAGGATGGATTCATCGATGGATTTATTGATGTTGCCAGCGGCGGACAGGGCTGTCTGCCTGTGATTCCACCCAGAAAATACTGGAAATCCTGCTACGAAACAGAAGAAGGGCAGCTCAAGATTCAGGCATACTTTCAAGGGTATCCGGAAGGAGTGCAGGCAGCATTTCAGACCGGCAACTCTCGCTCGGCGCGATTGCCGACATCGATTCATGCGAGCGGAGGAGCGAACTGCCCAAGTTGCCCACCAGCACACAAATCACAAGAGACTCTGCTGTTTGACAACCTGAATTTAACAGATCCCGCTGGTCTGACAGATCCACATGAAAAGTGGATGCTTGAGCCGACAGACCCGATCAGTCCTATTCCTGAGCCTGCTTCGATTGAACTGCCTCAGTTCGAAATGAATGAGAAAGCCCAGCGTCTTTTCATTCCTGACCCATTGGAGTGATTCCACGTCAATCTGATTTGAGTCGGCGACTTATCGGAATTCACCAATGAGGTATCAACAATGAGATACAATCAGATTGCAGAACGAGTTCATCATCGGTTTAATATCACTCTGTTAATGTTATCGATGTTTGTGATGAATGGCTGCACGTCCGTCTTGTCTCCGATCAGTGGAGTGCCAGCCCGTCGGGTGCCTGAAGCATTCTTAGCACAGCCACGGACGAACTGGCAGGAGATTAATCTGGCCCGTCTTCGACAGGACCCTCCCAAAAATTATCTTCTTGATTCAGGAGATATGTTGGGAGTGTTTATTGATGGCGTTCTGGGAAGTGCCGAAGAACCACCTCCGGTCAACAATCCGGAGAAAGGAAGCGAACTGCCACCCTCGATCGGGTATCCGATGCCGGTTCGTAAAGATGGAACGATCAGTCTTCCGTTGATTCCGCCGATCAATGTTCGAGGGATGACAGTGTCACAAGCTGAAGAGGCTGTACGCCGTGCCTATATCGTGGACTTTCAGATTCTGAAAGCGGATCAGGCTCGCATCTCTGTCACGTTGATGCGGGAGCGGCGTTATCACGTCATCGTGATTCGGGAAGATGCAGAGCGTCAACGGTCAGGGTTCGACCAGCAAGGGGCCGGACGCAGCGTGATTGCAGGTTCGGCTCAAGTTGGGAAAGGCGAACTGGTCGAGCTAAAGGCGTATCAGAACGACGTCCTCCATGCGCTCGCTGCGACCGGCGGGTTGCCAGGCCTGAATGCGAAGGATGAAGTCCTTGTGTCGAGAGGACGTCTCGCAGATGCAGAGAAACGCGATGCCTTTGTTCGCGACTTCTATCAGGCTTACCAAGACCCTTGCATGTGTCCCCCTCCATTGCCAGATGATCCCTCAACCGTTCGGATTCCTTTGCGAATGCCGCCGGGACAAACACCGCAGTTCAAGCCGGAAGATGTCATTCTTGAAGATGGTGACATTGTTTATATCGAATCCCGGGAGACGGAATTTTTCTACACCGGGGGGCTATTGCCAGGCGGTCAGTTTCCGCTTCCCAGAGACTACGATCTTGATGTTCTGGGGGCGATGTCCATCGCAGGGCAGGGAGTCGGAGGGATTGCACGCGGTGTCGGAGGTGGAAATTTCGCATTAGCAACCATTGGGGGAGCACCTCCTACTCAGCTCTATATCATTCGTCAGACACCGTGTAACGGGCAGATCGTTATTTCTGTGGATGCGAATAAAGCGATCACCGATCCAAGTGAACGGATTCTGGTTCAATCAGGTGACACGATTATTCTCCGGCATAAGTGTAAGGAAGAACTCGTGAACTTCGGACTTTTCACGTTCTTTACATATGGAATACGTGAGATGTTTAGAAATTGATTGTGTGGTCGTAAGATAGTAGAGCAGGAATCGATTGCGTTATGAGATGTTCCTGTCCGATATGCGACTTGCATTTCATTAGAATACTCGACGACGAAGCCGTATCGCGGCGAATTGGTGGGATGAACTGTCCCAGAGGAAACAATGACGCAAACGAGAGTAATCGTCGCCTTGGGATTGATCGTGACTCAATGGGCGGCTGGATGTACGACGGCCCCAACTGTTCTTTCCATGCAGACACCAGATGAACGGGCTCAGCAATTGCTTGCGATTGCTGAACAGTATGATCGGAAGGGACAAAGTCAGGCTGCACTCCGAATCTATGATCATCTGTTGATTCAACAACCACGTCATCGAGTTGCACAAGAGCGGCGGCAGTTGCTGTCGGAACGTGCTGGTCTTCTCTCTTCCACTGGAAGTGATTCGAAGTACGCTTCTGCGACTCGTTCATCATCAAACCAGAATACCAACGCAATCCCCCATGGGCCTGTCCCTACTTCTGCCGTTCCGGATAACTCCCCACAAAGTATCGAGGCCGAGTTGAAGGCAGCTGCACGATTGCGTCCTGTGAGCCCAGCTGAGAACTCTCTGCGCTTTGCCGGAACGATTGAGGCCATTCCTGTCGAGGGGACGCCTGATGCGAACACCGGGTTACGTCACGTCTCTGCTGCCAGTGAGGGAAACGAACTGAAGGGGGCAGGTGGAGTTGGCTCTGTCTCGGAGAATACAGAAGTGAAAACTTTGAAGTCTCTGCAACCGGTCAGATTTTCGCCTGACACCACATCGGATGTCGATGAGAGGCGATGGAAGTCGTCGGAGCCGAAATCATTGCCTTCGACAGAGGAAGCGGCATTTGCAGAACCGCTTTTCTCTGGTCGTAAAGGAATTCGACAGACTCTGTCCTTCATGTGGTCGCGAAGCGGACATCTTGATCAAGGAATGTCCGATTATTGTGTACCAGATGCCTCACATGACTTCAGCAATCACTCTGACACGCGGAAAAATGAGCCCATTGGTTCGCCAGTAATGCCTCTGGAATGGGGAATAACAAGAAGTGTATTGCAGACCGAACAAAACACCGTCATTGGATTGAACGGCCTGTGTGACACGCAAGATACTTGGATCTATATCGTTGCAAAAAGATAGACCGGTCAGTTAAGCGGCGAGGAGTCGCGTGATTGCAAGGAATCGACCTGTTGTCGTTCATCCGATGTTGTTAGCAGCTTTTGTTTCTTATTATTACTTATTATTTTAAGGGATGCACGAGTATGGAACTGCGGCCAAATCAAAACAGCCGAAGCGACCTGAACTCGTTTGCTGTTGAGGCATCCAGGGGGCGCGAGCATCATGGCGACTCTGGTGACGGCACTTCAGAATTGAATCTCGCTCAGGCGATTCTGGGACATAAAATCTTGCTGGTCTTCTTTCTGGCAGTCGGGGGCGGCCTAGGCTATCTCCAGTACAAAAACACACAACCTGTCTTTGCGTCAAATGCCAGAATGAGGTTGATTCAGTCAGATCCTGTTCTGAAGATTGATGGTCTTCAAGACATCATTGCATCTCGAAATCCAATCGATACCCATCTGGTTCTGATGAAATCCCCGATGATCATCGAACGGGCCATTCAACTGGGACGCCTTTCGCAACTCTCGACGCTGAAAGAGAACCCGACGTCAGTGATTACGTCAGGGCTTAAAGTGATGCGGAGCGATGACAGTAAAGAAATTCTCGATTTGCGGTATCAAGGAAGTAATCCTGATGACTGTCGGGTGATTCTGAATAGTCTATTGATGGCTTATATTGATTATCTTCACGAGAGCCATGATACCTCTTCCCGGAAAACACTGGAGCTGATTACCGAAGCGAAAGATGAACTCAGTCGTACATTGGCTGACAAGGAAGCGGCATATGCTCGATTTCGTAATGAAGCTTCGTTGCTCTGGGCTGGAGATACTGGAAAGAATATTCATGCAGATCGTCTGGCCGGGATCGAATCTCAGCGGGCACAACTCATGCTCGATAGAACAATGCTTGTTTCTCAGCTTGATTCTGTTCAGGCGTTGATTCGCCGGGGAGAAAACCGAGAGGCGATCTTCCTGATGATCGATCAACTCGATCGTGAAGAGAAGAATTCGCTTTCGGCCTCGACGTCGAAAACACTTTCACAGCAGTTAATGCCTTTGCTGCTGGATGAGCAGCTATTGTTGGAGCGATTTGGTCCAGGGCATCCGAAAGTAAAGGAAATTCAAAAGAAGATTGAAGTCACCAGAGCATTGGTGGAGCCGCAGGTTGCGACAGTCGAAGGCGAATTCCGCGATCAAAGGCCAGATCTGCTGAAAGTTTATCTCGATTCATTGAAGCATGAAATCGTGACGCACGACAGAAAGCTCGAACAGCTTAATGCCCTTTTTGTTGCTGAAGAGACCGCAGCCAAACGTCTGGCAATGGAAGAAAATCAGCATCGCGCGTTACGTGATGACCTGGTGCGATCAAAACAACTTTTCGATACCGTTTTGACGAAACTGCAATCGGTTGAACTCACAAAAGATTCTGGATCCGTTTCCGCGGAACCAATCGTTCACCCACAGACTGGACAGAAGGTTTCACCGGATCTGATTAAAAACCTGTTGCTGGGGGGAATCGGGGGATTGGTTTTTGGTGGCGTTATTTCGATTTTGATCGAGATGTCAGACCGCAGCTATCGGACTCCGGCTGATATTTCTCGACATCTTGGAATTCCGGTGATCGGACATATCCCTGAAGCGGTTCACGATCGTTCTAAAGTTAATAAAAAGAATAGCTCTATCGATTTGTCGATGGTGTCGGTTCATCGTCCGAATTCCAGTATCACGGAGAGCTATAGAAATATCCGCACGGCGATCATGTTGGGGATGTCAGGGAATCATCAGATTATTCAGGTGACGAGTGCCAATCCTGGCGACGGAAAATCAACACTCAGCAGCAATCTTGCGGTGACCATTGCTCATTCAGGAAAACGTTGCCTTTTGATTGACGGCGACCTCCGGCGGGCTCGGGTACACAAATTGTTTAATGTTTCCAATGACGTTGGAATCGTGTCTGTGTTGACTGGCAAGAATGAGATCACGGATGCAATTCAGCCAAGCTCGATCAATAATCTGGATGTATTGACGAGTGGCCCACGATGCAAATCACCTGCGGAGTTGCTGCTGTCTCCTGAGTTTCCATTGATGCTGGAAGCCTTGCGAAAGCGATATGATATGATCATCGTTGATACCCCGCCTGTTTTGGCGGTCTCTGACCCGGTTACAGTGGCAACGGCAGTTGATGGTGTTCTGCTGGTGACTCGGGTTGGCCGAAATACGCGCGGACCAATGGAGCGTGTTCACGAGTGTTTGACGATGGTGAATGCCAACCTGCTCGGCGTGGTCGTCAATGGTATTGAAGGAGAACAATCCCGATATGGAAATCGATACTCTGCTTATCAGGGATATACCTACCAATATCAGTATGGCAAGAACGGAGCCTATTCACGATATCTTGAAGATGCTGTGGTTAGTAATGAATCTGCACAGACGTGATGAATTTATGTACTAACGTTTTGTTACCGATTGCGGCATCAGGAGTCATTTTCAGATTTGAAGATGACTTCTCGATAAGTCAAATTTGCTTCTCGAAGTAGAGCCCGAGCCTGTTCCACAGAGTCCTTCCAATAGGACTCTGTGTTTTTGAACGGAGTGGCGACAATCTCGATGATTCCTGATTGAATGATCTCGACGGTGCATCGCAGGCAGGGAGGCCCGCCCCACACTTTCTTGCTGTCGTCTGTTAATGCGAGATAAAGGGTGCAGCCCCGAGTGCTGACTCCGATTCTGGCCGCATTCAAAATCGCGTTCATCTCTGCATGGACGACCAGTGACCGCTTCAGCTCCTTGTCGTTCAGACGTTCCGGAGTATCTGCAATCCCACGCGGTAAGCCATTGTATCCCATCGACCGCACTTCACGGTCAGGCCCAACGATGACGGCTCCAACCTGAGTGGCAGGATCTTTCGACATCCTGGCATTTTCCAATGCAAGGTTGATGAAATGCCGGTCCCATCTGAGCTGATCTGACATGACGGATTCTTGGTGGCTGACGTTTGGGAGGCTGAGACCTGGAGGCGTTGGCAATCTCTCTTACGCGGGGAAATAGATCGGATTATGACTGCAATAACAAGGCTCGATTGCGGCAGAGAAGACAGCGTTCCGGTGAAATCCATAGCGAATGGATTGGCTCGCGTTGTTTCGGTGAAGATGAGAATGGATGTTGTTTGTTCAATAAGTTTGAATATGACTGCGAAAAAGAGGCGTCACGGTTTAACATGTTGAGGCTGAACCTTTCCTTGCCATTCATGATGTACGCTGCATCATCTGCTTTCCTCACTGACAGAACACGGAGTTTGTGATGAATCGTCGTGATTTTTTGACAACGTCGGCAATCGTTGGTGCCACTCTGCCAGCGTTGGCCAGCCAAGCCTCTCAACAAGTTGTCGCCGCAAAAGTCGATTCCTCGGTTCGTAGGAAAGTGTTGATTCCGGTTGTTTCCCCAGAAGTTCTTGCTGAATGGAACGCAGTTGCTCCAACACTTGAGCTGGTGCAGTGTCGCAATCCGAAAGAAGCTGTTGAGCAGGTGAAGAACGCCGATGCCTCGATTGGGTTTGTCACCAGAGATCTGATTCTGGCTGGGAAGTCTTTGAAATGGGTTCAGCAGCCCAGCGCCGGCGTCGAACAACTGATGGAGATTCCGGAACTCGTCGAGAGCAACATTCTCATCACCAATATGCAGCGGGCATATGCTCCGCAGATCGCTGATCAGGCGATGGGATATCTGCTGGCCTTTACCAGACATCTCGATCACTTCATTCGAATTCAATCAAAACAGGAATGGCCGAAAGGCCAACAGGGGTTCGTGCTGGATGAACTTTCAGGAAAAACTCTCCTCGTGATTGGACTGGGAGGAATTGGAAGTGAAGTCGCGCGGCGAGCCGCAGCATTTGGAATGTCTGTTCTTGCGACGGACCCGAAGGTGATGGAACGTCCCCTGTTCGTGTCAGAGCTCCATCGCCCTGACGCATTTCATACGTTGCTTCCGCGAGCGGATGTGGTTGTCAGTGCTGTCCCGTTGACCAAAGTCAGCCGCAAAATGATCGGCGAGCGTGAGTTCGGCATGATGAAGGCCGGCGTCATTCTGATTAACGTTTCTCGCGGAGGCGTTGTCGACACAGACGCCTTGGTCGCTGCCCTCGACAGTAAGAAGGTTTCAGCTGCCGGTCTGGATGTGACAGACCCGGAACCACTTCCATCTGGTCACCCACTTTGGACCCGAAATGTCATTATCACCCCGCACAACGCCGCGGCGTCGACCGGGACTGCCCGGCGCCGTGACGCCGTCATCAAGGAAAATCTGCGACGCTTCTCAGCAGGAGAAGCCCTGATCAATGTCGTGGACAAGGCCGTCGGTTACTGAGCGTAGAGGCCGAACCGATTATTCGCCGAGGAAACCGGGTAAGAAAACGAAAAAAACCGCTTTCAGGTCTTCGGCATAAGTCGATATCTGAAAGCGGTTTGAAATTTGCCCGACTAGGATTTGAGCCTAAATAGATCCTCCACCGAACCGGAGTGAGTGTTAAGCGGCTTTGGCGAAGG
>JBEBTF010000004.1:0-51318 GCA_040393865.1 Planctomicrobium piriforme
ATCGTCGCAAGTCCGCACAGAATTCTGTGCGGACTTGTTTCGTTTGAAACGCACCACTTTCGCCCCCAACACAAAATACACCACCACCTCGGCTCAACCCTCGCTTGACGTTCAAGTCACGTCTAATACGATCCCTTCACTTACATTGGTATTTTCCAATTTGAGTACGCTACAGGCCAACTTCCCAAGGGCACATGACGAACCGCGAATCACCGATTCGCTGGGACCATGCGTCATTTCGGGTCAGTAAATAACTGTTCAACTTACGGGCGAAACAGGAACCACGCTTAACTTCAAAACTTCGGAGAAACTTCATGTTGCGTCGACACGTATCGATCGGTGTCTTGTGCTGTGGAATCGGACTCGCGATGAGCTGGGCTCTGCCAGCCTCCGCAGATACCGAAATGAAATCCAAAAGTGATCCCAAACCGGCCAAACAAGTCAGCGAAAAGCAAGACGCAACAAGAAGGAAGTCTGTCCCGGCAAACTTCGGCAAGCTGGGCCTGAATGACGGTCAGCGTGAGTCAATCAACAAAATTCAGGACGAGTACGAAGCGAAACTGGAAAAGCTCCGCGAAGAACTCAAGAAACTGACAGAAGAGCGCAACAAGAAAATTGAAGAGACGCTCACCAACTCACAACGCGCTCGTCTGAAAGAAATTCAGGCTGAGAAACGCGAAGAAGCGAACAAGAAATCCAAAGAAGCAAAAAAAGACAATTAAATTTTCCAGACCGATTTGGTCTCTCATTCGGGTCGCGAAGCACTCTTCTCGACCCGAATGAGATCCGATCACATACGTCAGAGACACTACGCCGTTTTGAGAACCGCGCCCAACCCTGCTGACGAAACTGACGCAGAAACTGATACTGCCTCAATGAAATAAGCCCCTCAACGACATGGTCATTGAGGGGCTTATTATTTATGCACCACAACCGATAGTGAATATCGGGTGCGAATTACGAACCTTGTCGAGCGAAGCGACGCTTACGTGGTGGGCGACCGCCTTGAGCCGAACCAGCACCGCCGCCTTGCCCACCACCATGTCCGCCGCCGCTTGGACGATAGCCGCCACTCTTGCGTTGTCCTTCAGCCGCTGGACGCCCTTCGCTTGAACGACCTTCTGAAGATCGGCCTGGGCCGCCTTGTCCACCGCCGCCACCTGAACGGTAGCCGCGACTCTGTCGCTGTTGGAACGGGCTACGTGATCGTGATCCGTAACCACCGCCTCCGCCGCCACGACGATCGCCACCGCGACCAGATCCTCCACGACCTGAACCACGAGGACTCTTGTCGGGATACTCTTCATGAACAGGCAGATTCTGATTGATCAAACGCTCAATCGCACGCAATTGGCCACGTTCGGTTGAATCACAGAGAGTCAGAGCAATTCCGCTCGCCCCTGCTCGGCCGGTTCGTCCGATACGATGGACGTATGATTCCGGATCAACTGGCAAATCGTAGTTAATCACGTGAGTCACACCGTCAACGTCCAGCCCGCGAGCCGCGAGGTCGGTTGCAACCAGAACGTTCAAACGTGGTGAGCGGAAACGCTCCAACGTCCGAGTTCTGGCAGCCTGCGATTTGTTGCCGTGAATCGCGTCCGCTTTGAAACCGTTGACTCCCAACTGCTTCGCCAGCTTGTCTGCCCCACGCTTGGTTCGCGTGAAGATGATCGCCTTACCGACTTCTGGCTGCTGCAACAGCTGATCAAGCAATGGTCCTTTTTCTGAATTTGAAACGTGCAGAACCTGCTGCTCAATCCGCTCAACGGTTGTGGACTGCGGAGCCACTTCCACCCGAACCGGATTACGCAACAAACTGGAAGCGAGACTCGAGATCGCGCCTGGCAGTGTCGCAGAGAAGAACAATGAATGGCGCTCTTCCGGCAGTTCGGAAATAATGCGTTTCAGGTCAGGCATAAAGCCCATATCGAGCATCCGGTCGGCTTCGTCGAGCACGAAGACTTCCAGACGATCGAGACGAATATGTCCCTGATTCATCAAATCGAGCAGACGTCCCGGTGTTGCCACCAGTGTATGGACACCGCGTTTCAACGATTGAACCTGACGCCCCTGCCCCACTCCTCCGAAGACGCAGGTAACACGGAGTTTCAGGAACTTCCCATAATCAAGGAAGCTCTCGCCGATCTGTGAAGCCAGTTCGCGTGTTGGAGCAAGAATGAGCGCCCGAGGGGAATTCGGAACGCAACGCTTTGAATCTCTTCCCAATCGATCCAGAATCGGAAGAGCAAATGCTGCCGTTTTTCCTGTCCCGGTCTGCGCACACCCAAGAAGGTCTTTGCCTTCAAGCAAGTGCGGGATGGACTGAGCCTGAATCGGGGTTGGAGTCGTATACCCCAACTCGCTCAGCGCGTTGTGAATCTCAGGAAGAAGTGGCAAATCGGAAAACTGAATTGAATTCAATGCAAAACCTTTGAACAAATCAAAAGCAGAAGCAGGAAGCCACCGACACTCGCCGGACGCAATCGTACTTCAACAGGAAGGCCGGCAGTTGCAACGAGGCAACTCCGGAGGGCCAGGCAGAAAAGCAGTCTCGCAGATGCCCAGCCCAGGGAACGTGCGGACAGAAGAATTGCGTGAGGCACTGCGAAATCAGCGAACTGTCCAAACCAGAACAAATCACCCGATGAGGGGCCAAATGTTCAAATGGAATGAACAGAAGCGGTAGACTCGAACAGTTTCTCCCCCAAAACCAATTCTCAGGGGGCCGCAAACGCTGGTGTCGCCAGATTCGCTGCAAGAAAACATTGCGCGAAATTTGCGGCTGGGCCGTTTCGCGGCTGGAAACTGCACTGCACCATGAGACAGTGTGCGAGTCAAACCGAGTCGAGGCCGAACAAACGAACGGGGCACAACACTCAAGTCGCCTACCCACGTTGTTTTCAGGAATGGCAAAGTGTAGTTACTCCGGCATTCCGAAACAAGGGGCTCTTTCCAAAGTGATCGACAAACCTCACAGCGGACTCTTTGGAGATTCCGAAAATTCCGGGTCCACTTATGAGACATTATTTTCCGGGAAACCCCGACCTTCGCAGCTTACCAGACAGGCAGACTTGCCAGTTCTAAAAAAAACGTCACACTGATGCCCCCACAACCTGCGCCGGATCGTTCGCGTTGAATTTCGCAAACGAAACCGGTATGCTTTTCCGCTTCCTCAAGAAGCCGATAATGCGAGAAGCCCTAGACCACACGAAAAACATGGTGGTCAACTTCTCGAACTGATGAGACCAGGTTGAAGAAGAATGATCTGCCTTGGCAGCACAAAGCCAGAACAGGTCGTCACTTAAAAAGAATACACTGATTCAGGCCAACAAGGATCGTGAAGCCGCGGCAAAGCCGTTTGAGTCAGAACTGAACCCAAGTCGGTACAAAGTGGTCACCCCACGAGTGAGTTGTTCCCATGAGTACGTTGAAGAAAAACAAGCGTCTGAAACTGGCCAAGAAGTTCAAGGCATACGGCGAAAACAAGCCTGTCACCGGGAACAGCCTGTGTCAGCGCGGTAAAGCCAAATATCTCGGCGGAAACGGCCGTAAAACCACCGGCATCACTCGTCGTAAGTTCAAGCTGAACCTCCAGCGAATCCGCGTCGTAGAAGACGGCGAAGTTGTTCGTCGTCGTGTTCCTGTGAGCCTGATCCGCTCAGGGATGGTCGAACGCCCAGTCGTTCGCACTCCATTCACAATTGCCGACAAATAGTCGCAAAGACTGGTTTGCCTTGCGGTTCACCGCGCAAACGCCAGTCATCGATTCACGAGAAACCTTAAAGAGAGCTGCGGCATAACTGCCCTGCTCTCTTTAAGCGCTCGATTCGTGCCATCATTCTGGCACCCTGAGCTGAGAAACATACTGCAAGTTTCTTGCAGCATGACACGAGCCAACAGGCGACGAGCCCTGACACTGGCCGCTCAGTCCAAAGGTGGGATCGTATCGGTTTTTTCACATCCACCTCTCCGGACTCTTGAAGGTCCGAGGGTGTACTGATAGCTTGCAAACTCGTTCGGAGTAGCTGCTCATCGTCTGCGCGGAATGTGCGGACAGAATTCTTCAGAAATAACTGGCAGCCTATCGACGGTGCGCCATGTTTGTTTTTTGGGATCGCGAATCTGGGTGAAAAATCAGATTCGCATGTCGTATCTCTAAGGAAATTTGAGAATGTCAAAGTACGTTTACAGTTTCGGGGCTGGCCAGGCTGACGGTGACGGCAGCATGAAGCCACTGCTCGGTGGTAAAGGGGCCAACCTGGCAGAAATGAACAAAATCGGTCTGCCAGTGCCAGCCGGTTTCACCATCACCACCGAAGTCTGCACGTACTACTACGATCACGAGCGCACCTACCCACCTGAGCTCGAAGCTCAGGTCGACGCTGCAATTAAGCAGGTCGAAAGCACAATGGGTGCCAAATTCGGTTGCACCGAAAATCCTCTTCTCCTGTCATGCCGCTCCGGTTCACGTGAGTCGATGCCAGGGATGATGGACACCGTTCTGAACATCGGTCTGAACGAAGAAACCGTTGCCGCTCTGATTAAGCAGTCAGGCAACGAGCACTTCGCCTGGGACAGCTACCGCCGTCTGATTCAGATGTACGGGGACGTCGTTCTCGGCCTGAAGCCAGAAAAGAAGACCGACCCGGATCACTTCGAAGAAATTCTCGATCACGTCCGCGAACAGGCTGGCGTTGAGCACGAGAAAGACCTGACTGTCGAACAACTGAAAGACATCGTCGCTCAGTTCAAAGAAGTCATCAGGAAGTACGCCAAGCAGGAATTCCCAACCGATCCAAAGCAGCAACTTTGGGGTTGCGTCGGTGCTGTGTTTGGTAGCTGGATGAACGACCGTGCCGTCGTTTACCGTCGCCAGTACGGCATTCCTCACAACTGGGGAACAGCTGTTAACGTTCAGGCCATGGTCTTCGGTAACCTCGGTGACGACTGTGCAACCGGTGTCGGTCTGACCCGTAACTGCTCAGTCGGTATTCCAGGCTTCTGTGGCGACTACCTGATCAATGCACAGGGTGAAGACGTCGTCGCCGGTACCCGTACCCCACTGCGAATCGAAGAAACTCTCGGCAATGACATGCCAGAATCCTTCGCTCAGCTCACCGAAATCGGCAAGAAACTCGAAGGTCACTTCAAAGAAGTTCAGGACATCGAGTTCACCGTTCAGAAGGGCAAAGTCTGGATGCTCCAGACCCGAAACGCAAAGCGTACCGGGTTTGCCGCCGTCCGTATCGCTGTCGACCTCGTCAACGAAGGTCTGATCGACGAAAAGACTGCTCTCCAGAAGCGTCGTATTCCAGCAGACGACCTGAACCAGCTGCTCCAGCCGATCTTCGATCCAGCTGGTAAAGCAAAGGCTCAGAAAGAAAACCGCGTTCTGGCCAAGGGGATCAACGCAGGTCCTGGTGCTGCAACCGGTCAAGTTGTCTTCCATGCTTCAGACGCTGAAGAACTGTGGAACAAAAACAACGACGTCCAGCTCATTCTGGTTCGTAAAGAAACGAGCCCAGAAGACCTTCGCGGTATGAAAGTCGCCAAGGGGATTCTGACTGCATTCGGTGGTGCTTCATCTCACGCTGCTCTCGTGAGCCGCCAGATGGGTAAAACCTGCGTCTGCGGTTGTGCAGCCCTGAACATCGACTACGACAAGGGAACCATTACCGTTGGCGAAACCGTTCTGAAAGAAGGAGACTGGATCTCCGTCGACGGGTTCACTGGTGAAGTGTTCGCTGGCAAGATCGAAACCAAGGCTTCCGAAGTTATGGAAGTTCTCCTTGGCAACATGAAGCCAGAAGAGTCAGAAACTTACAGCCGTTACGCTCAGCTGATGAACTGGGCCGACAAGTACCGCAAGCTGAAAGTGCGTGCAAACGCTGAAGCTGGCGATGCTGTTGCCGCAGTTGCTCTGGGTGCAGAAGGCGTTGGTCTCTGTCGTACCGAGCACATGTTCTTCGATCACCTCGACGAAATCCGCGAGATGATCTTCGCAACCAAGAAGGAAGACCGCGAAAAGGCACTGGCGAAGCTGCTGCCATTCCAGCGCGACGACTTCACTCACCTGTTCAAGACACTCGGCGACAAAGCTGTGACGATCCGTCTGCTGGATCCACCGTTGCACGAGTTCCTCTCTGAGCACCACCTGCACGACGACGAAACTCTCGCGCCAAAACTCGCGAAGACCTTCAACGTCTCTGTCGAACAAGTTCACCGTCGTGTTGACGAGTTGAAAGAATCTAACCCGATGCTCGGCCATCGCGGTTGCCGTCTGGGAATCGTTTACCCTGAAATCACTGCAATGCAGGCTCGAGCTATCATCGAAGCTGCATGCGGCCTGAAGAAACAGGGAATCAACGTTCACCCAGAGATCATGGTCCCACTGGCCGGATTCAAAGCTGAATTCGACAACCAGGCCAAGATCATCCGTGACACAGCTGCAACCGTGTTCAAAGAACAAGGCGTTGAAGTTGAGTACACCGTCGGAACAATGATCGAAATTCCTCGCGCAGCAATCACAGCTGACGAGATCGCTCAGGGTGCCGAGTTCTTCAGCTTCGGAACAAACGACCTGACCCAGACAACACTGGGGATCAGCCGAGACGATTACAAGTCGTTCATCGGTCACTACCAAGAGCTGGACATCATTCCATCCGATCCGTTCCAGACAATCGATCAGCCAGGCGTTGGCCAGCTGATGAAGATCGGTGTCGAGAAAGGTCGTTCAGCTCGTCCAGGTCTGAAGATCGGGATCTGCGGCGAACACGGGGGAGATCCTAAGTCGGTCTTCTTCTGCCACGAAATCGGTCTCGACTACGTGAGCTGCTCACCACGTCGTATTCCAATCGCTCGTCTGGCCGCTGCTCAGGCAGCTCTGGACAGCTAAGCTGTGATGTTCATGCAGTCGCCAGAAGTGATCGCGGACTCGTTGTCACTTCTGGTACTCATGCCATCTGAGCCACATCAGATGTGAATAAAAGAAAAGGCCTCAAGCGAAATTTTGCTTGAGGCCTTTTCTTTTGTCATCCTTACTGATTGATCGGCGAATCTTTAGCTAACACGAAACGAAATCTATACCTGTCCGCCAGCCTCGATCACTTTGGCTAACGCTTCTCGATTGATCTTCACGTTATGTCGGGTGTCGACTGGCAACGCACGACAAAGGCGAATTTCGCGAACAGAATCCGTTAATGAACTCTGTTGTCCTAGCTCCAAGAGTTCAGCTTTAAGCTGCTCCTCTTCCGCGACGCTCCGTGGGTACATTCCCGCCTCAGGTTCCGCGATCAACACCGGTCGCTGCTCGCCCTTCTTTCCAACTCCCACCAGAGCAGACCGATAAATGGCCGGGTGATTGTTGAAAATGGCTTCACAACAAACCGAGTACATCACCTGCTTTGGGGTGTGAACGACATGAGCCTTGCGTCCACAGAACCAGAGCTTGCCGTCGTCTGCAAAATAGCCGACATCGCCAATGCGATGCCAGAATCGATCTCCATCTGGAATTTTGGCCAGTTGCGTCGCTTCAGGACGTAGATAGTACTGGCGAGTCACTGATGGGCCGCTGACAATAATTTCGCCGATTTCTCCGGACGGGAGTTCTTTCACATCGCTTAACGACGCGATCGGCCCATCCGTCATCGGAATAATTTTCACTGACATCCGGTCGAAGATCGTTCCAACGCACGTCCCTGCCCCGACTCGTGTCCGGGCCGCGGTTGATTGCAGAATCTCCTTCCCACCGATTGAACTGACAGGCAGACTTTCGGTCGCACCATACGGGGTATAAAGATCCGCATCCGGCCGGGTCAGAATCTTGTTCAATCGCTGCAAAACATGCGATGGAACTGGCCCTCCAGCTGATAATGCTCTTTTCAACGTAGGCAGTGTTATCTGATGTTCTTCGCAGTAACGTCCCACACGATTCCAGAACGCCGGTGACCCGAATGCTTGCGTGACGTTGTAGTCTTCGATTGCCTTCAAGATCTTTCGTGGGTCAACATGTGCCGGTTTGGTTGGGTCCATATCCGGGATGATCGTACTGACTCCCATCGCGGCATTGAACAGGCCAAACAACGGGAAGCCTGGAAGGTCACGTTCGCCGGGCTGAATTCCATAGCGATTCTGAATCAGTTCCACCTGAGCATCAAACATTCCGTGCTCATAGTGAACCCCTTTGGGGGGACCTGTACTTCCACTTGTGAAGATAATGGCCGCCGAATCAGTCGCCTTGGAAACGGCCGGCTCAAAGCCGTCAGCACGTGATCGAATTAACTTTCGATAAGTTGTCGTGACACCCGGTAGCCGCGGTCCTACACAGATATTGAAGGCCGCTTTGCGAACTGCCGGGCCGGAGAACCATTTGACGACGTGAACCGCAGGAATCGCGACGAATCCATCCGGTTTCACTTCGTTCAAGCACTTGAAGATGTTAGTCCGCCCCATGCCGGGGTCGATCAGGACGATTGTTGCTCCAGCCTTAAACAAGGCAAACGTCAGAACGACAAACTCGATACTGAACGGAACGAACAGCACCAGTTTCATGCCTGGTTGAAGACCGGCCTTCAATAACCCGGCGGCAATTCGGTTCGACTGTTCTTCCAACTCGCCAAAAGTGATTTCGCGGTATGACGCAAAGCCGCCGCGTCGCTTTTTGATCGGCGCCGCAATGGCCAGCCGCTCTGGCGCCAGCGCGGCCATTTCACTCAGCCGCCTCGCGATGTTGCACGAATCAGAAGCAGAAATCGACTTTGTCATTGGGAGTCTGAATGCAACCTGAGCATGTGAGACAAAGGAGTCGACATGCGGCTCGAAGGACGAAATCTGGCAACACGCCAACGGACTTGAAACCGCTATTCAATTCCGCTTTCTTTGAGCGTCTTCCAGACAAGTTCTTCAGGGACCCCCTTCACGAGTTCGACATGTCCCAAACGAGTCGGCAGAACGAACCGTAACTGTCCTGCGAGCGTTTTCTTATCCAGCTGCATGCGCTGAATAATGTCTGCTCCGCGAATTGAATGCTTGGCCGGTAAGCCGACTGGTAACTTCAACGCTTCCAGCAACGCCACTTGTCGGCGAGTCAGTTCGGCATCGGTTCGACCGCACAGCTCAGACAGTCTGCTGGCGTAAACCATCCCGATCGAAACCGCTTCGCCATGCAACAGTTCGCCATATCCGGTTAAGGCTTCGAATGCATGAGCATAGGTATGACCATAGTTCAGGACCGCTCGCAAACCTGACCGCTCGTATTCATCCTGTTCAACAACAAGAGCCTTGAGTTCACAACTTCGACTGATGGCATAGGCAATTGCCTTAGGGTCGCGACTGTTCAATTCAGTGACGTTTCGTTCCAGATACTCAAAGAAGTCAGCATCCAGAATGACCCCGTATTTCACAATCTCCGCCATGCCGGAGCAGTACTCACGATCAGGCAGTGTTTCGAGGGCTCGTGTATCAATGATGACGCCAATCGGCTGATGAAATGCCCCGATCAGGTTCTTTGCTTGAGGATGATTGATCCCCACCTTCCCCCCGACGGAACTATCCACATCCGCCAGCAACGTTGTTGGAATTTGCACGAACGGCACGCCTCGGGCGAACGACGCGGCAACAAATCCGGCAGCATCTCCAACCACGCCCCCGCCGACAGCCACTACGACCGTCTGGCGATCTGCCTGCATTTCGACAAGCTTGTCCCAGGCCTGTGAAATAATTTCGAGTCGCTTGGAGCTTTCCCCCGGCGGCATCTGAAACTGACTCGTCCGCCACCCGTTTTCTTGAAGACTGGCTTCGACCTGATTTGCATGACGGACAACGTTGCCGTCCGTGATCACGAGCGCTGTTCCCGCTTTGGCGTTGGGAAATCGCTGCTGAACCCATTTCGTAATGGTCTCTCCGCTGGATGCAATCAGACCATTCCCGACGACGATCTCATAGCTGCGATCGCCAAGTTGAACCAGAACATTGCGTTGGGTCTCGGTTTCCGTAACGACAGGCACGCGGCAAATCTCCTGTTGGTTCACAGTCGGTTGATTCATAGAAAAGCCGCGGCGATGAATTCCACGGACTCAATCACCAGCATAACAGAAAACAAAACGGCTGCGATGAGCGAAGGAACTCGCAGCATCGCAGCCATCCAGTTTTTCAATCAAATTTCGGACTGCTGATCGATCAACCAATGCTGATCAGCAGTCTTCTCGACGAGCAAATGACGGAATCCAACGTCCTGGAAACCATGCACTCTTTCGAGAAACAGTTTAGTTGCCGCAACCGCAACCAACTGAACCGTAGCCATAGCTCCCGTAGTAAGCACTGGACGGGATGTAAGCTGGTGCGTACCCAACAGACATCACAGTCGCAGGGCGGACATAGGCATACGGAGCATAGTCATACGACAATGTGGCTGAATTGCAGGTGTTGCAGGGAGCATCAACCGGAGCAACAAATGCTGGAGAATTATAGAGACCGTAAGAGTAGGATGGACGGTATCCGCCGTAGTAACCGTAGAGAGTTCCATGTGAATAGAACGGGTTACGATACCAGTATCCATGGCCATAATAAGCGCTGTTGTAGCCCCATGGAGTTGCATAGGGTTGGGCATAGTAGCCGTAGCCATATCCACGATGATGATGGCGATGGCCTGCCTGAGCATCGCTCGAACATGCCCCAATGAAAGCCACTACGGTCAGCGCCAAAATTGCTGGCAAGGTCATGCGGTTCATTTATATTGACTCCAGATTTTTGATTCGATCTGCATCTCAGTCAATCATAACTCCTACAACCCACTGTCAACTCCCACCTTCACCAAGTTACGCAAATTGTATACGACTCAGAGGAGCCTGGATCATAACCTGCAGCAAGCCCTCAAAATCAATCGACACCGTCTTGCCCGCAGCATCCACACGATCCACCCCATCAACCGACCTCTCGTCTATTCCCATACGACATTCTCCCCCAAATACTTTCAGAAAAATCACCTGTCTCCGATTTCCTGATTCCGCCTGGACGAATCCGCAGTGGATGATCCGAGCAAAAATGAATATGCTCCAACAGTCTCTGGGAAAGTTCCGTAGAGTTGGGTGAGGAGACCGATTTCACCTTACCCTCCTCGCACTCGCGTGGAGAATTACTGTGTCAGAACAGACATCAACTCAAAACGACCAACAACGTCGGTATCGTGAATTTATGGATCTGCTTCCATTGACGCTGGCCCTGGCTGGCCTGCCTGCCAGTGAAGTGGGACGCTATTACACCGAGCAACAGATCGAGACTCGCTTGTTTGCAATTCGTCATGCTTACAAGGCCGGACGAGGACTCGTTAAAGAAATTATCACCAAATAAGGACACCGTCGTCTCCGAACAGGTCAGACGGCAGTGGGCGTGCCCCCAATGTGGCCTACAGACAATCCCTGGCCGGCCTTTGCCGTCTGCTTACTGGCTGCTGTTGCCCTGTTCATGATGTGGTCTCAGCAGCGACAGATGAAATGGATGTTCGGGACCATCATCTGCCTGATTCTGGCTGCAGCGTCTCTTGCGACTGATGCGATGGTGGTCACCCCACGAGAACAGGTCGTACAAAACATCTATGCGATAACCCAGGCGTTCCAGAAACGGGATCTGGACAAGACGTTGTCATTCATTTCCAAATCCTCATGGGATGTCCAGCTTCTCGCAGCCGAAGGGTACAACCTCGTCAAAGTTCACGACGACATGCGAGTCACAGATGTTCAGGTGGAAATGATCGCCAAGAACCAACGTGCCAGAAGCCGTTTTCGTGTGAACGCAACGCTCGATAATCCCGTCGGAACCAGTCGTGTCAGCACGATGTGGGATGCAAAATGGCAGAGTGAACCTGATGGCTGGAAAATGATCGAGATCACTGCTCTCGACCCCATCACCGGAGAACCACAAGGATTTCTCGAAGCCCATCGGGAGCGGGTTCGCAGACTCTATCCGAAATAGCCTGCCCCTCCAGAGCGTGAAACAATTGAGCCATGAGACCGGTTCGGTCTATCATGGAGCCACGCAGCGGTCTTCGCAGCAGAAATAAACTGCGTGTCAGTCACGCCACACCATTTTGAAAACCGCTCTAATGTCGTCAACTTCAGCAGTCGGTTCCTCCCCAGTACGCCTTGCAGTGTTAATTTCCGGTGGGGGAACAACGCTCGTGAACCTGCAGGAACAGATCCGTGCAGGTCAACTCAACGCCGAAATCGTTTCCGTCATCGCCAATCGGGACTGCAAAGGAATCGAACGAGCCGAGAAGTTGGGCCTGAGCGTCACACTGCTGTCGAGAAAACAATTCGGCAGTCTGGAAGAATACAGCGAAGCGATCTTTCAAAGTTTCCGCGAACAACGGATCGACCTTGTGATACTCGGTGGATTCCTTGCCAAAATCCTGATTCCTGGCGACTTTGAAAATCGGGTGATGAATATTCACCCCGCCCTGATTCCAGCATTTTGCGGGCATGGAATGTACGGCCATCACGTTCACGAAGCGGTCCTTGCCAGAGGATGCAAAGTCTCTGGGTGCACGGTCCATTTCTGCGACAACAACTACGATGAAGGTCCGATCATCGTCCAGAAAACAGTTCCAGTTCTCGACAACGACACTCCAGACACGCTGGCAGCCCGCGTATTTGAAGTCGAATGCAGTGCCTACCCGGACGCGATCAGACTCTTTGCCGAGGGCAGATTGCAGGTCATCAACCGACGGGTCCACATCCGCAATCAGAAAAATCAGTAGCGGATTGCCAACTCTTCTTTTACAGAGACTGGCGTACGTCTAAACCCTTTGAGCACTTTTGATTCAGGCCGAACAGTCGAAAGCAAAGCAGCCAGAGAGCCGCGGGTCACGTTCAACACCTGTACATCAACGCCCGACAGGGCCTAGCTCAAGTCGCGGTAGGCATCGATTCCCAGGTAGACGACGATTGCACTGGCAACGATAAAAAGGATATCCATTAACTGGGTGTGGCTGGAGCCAGAGAATGGGACGCCGACAAACAAATCGGCAACTGCTGCAACGGCAACTGCACCGGCGACAGCGATCGATCCAATGATGACCTGTTTGGGCATGTCCTGCATAGCACTACTCGGTGGCGAAACCGCCTTTAGCGACGATGGCTGATGTGACAAATTGCCGCTCAATGACCTCGGCTGAACAGCCAACAAGTCAAAACGTCACGGCAGGGACGGATCATGAGTATACACGGTCCAGAAGCCCGGGGGCCAGCCAAGTCTCATGCTCGGCCGTTTCCTCCATCTGATCCTGAACCGAACAGGTGCTACCAGTCGGAATATTCTGGTTTCACCAATTTTAGAGCGAATCAGACGATCGGCCGAGACAGCACTAAAAAAACATCGAGGTTCAGCGAACGTGGCTGAACAGCTCAACCAGATTGTCATCTGGATCAAAAATCGTAATCTGAATTGGGCCGTCTGGACGAGGCTTCGGACCGGAGGCAATCGGAATCCCCAGCTCATCGAGTCGTGCTTTGGCCTGCAATGCATCGTCCACTTCGAAAGCAACGTGCCGAGTTCGGCTGACGGTCAACTTTTCTGGACGATCACGATTCGCCGGACCTGACTCTGCATGCTCCAGAATGAGGTGCACCTGAGTCGACCCTGCCTGAAACCAAAGTCCCACGAACGAAAACGCCGGCCGAGGAACCTGCTGCATCCCCAAGACATCGCCATAGAATGCTCTTGAGGCTTCAAGGTCTTTAACCACGATCGAAATATGATCGATCTGCTTCACTTGAATTGGCGGCGCAGGCATTTCGATTTCCGCAGCAGTTCCCAGACACCCCTTGCACATCCCGACATCACGCGAATGTGCTCGACATCAACAACAGCCGAAAGCCCACACTGGTCTCACACAGCTGCATTCTCTTCGAGCGGTCGAGTCGTTCCACAGTGTTCGCATGTCGGCAGAAGCGAATGTCGAACCTGCTGGCAGTTACTGCATTCTTCAAACAACTGGGTGCTGCAAGAAGGACAACAATACGGCTTCTCCACGGCTCCTGAGTCCGTCGGAACAATTCTCAACTTCTTCAGTGTTCTGCGGGTCCAATACAGAGATTTCAGCGGCCCGCGACGAATCGGAAAATTGCAGTTCGGGCATACGAAATACTCATAGGCCTCGCGATACTGATTCAGCAGGAGTTGAACACCGGGTCTCGCGATGGACCGAAGTAACGCGATCAACGCTCTGGTGACAACGATCAACGACGTCACAATCAGCACGTACCGGAACGCGCGGCTCGGAAAGTATTCGTGCATGACGAAGAGGACTTTAAATGCAACCGCTACGGCAAACGCGACGTACAGCGGGACATAAATGCTTCCTCGCGTCCGATAAAACAACCAGACCGCCCCCACCAGCAAGGGAGTCAGAATCCCCAACTTGACAGCGGCCTCCCAGAATTCCTGCCGCCGTATGAGCTTTGCGTATTCTTCGTTTGCCCCGGTCCGCACACTCGCGAGAGACTGATCTAACTGGCGAGATTCTTCCCGAACTTTCGTCAGCTGCAGTTGAAGCACACCAATCTCTTCTGTCAGCTTCTGATACTGCTTTTGATTGGCAAGGAAGACCTTTTGACTTTCTGCCAGCGCCTGCTGCTCTTCCTCTGTCGGTTTGACACCTTTCTCAAGGCTCAACTTCTGAAAAGCGAGCAATTGATTCATTGTCGTCTGCGCGCTACTCGTGCTGTCGCGCAGATTCTGTTGCTGTTGTTGCTGAGACGACAACTCATTCTGAATCTCGGTCGCCTTCTGCGTGAGCGACTCGCTCTTTTTCAGAAGGTCTGGATCGATCAGCCGCTTCTCAATGTCAGAATAATTCGGGGCCTGCACATGGCCCAGATCATCAATCAGATAGCCCAGAAGCCAGTACGCCAGAAACCCGAAGAGGACACAGAACAGCCCCTTCAATCCTCGCTGAAGCGCGGTTCCTTTACGCTGAATCCCAGACATCATCGGCCCCTTAATGTGACCAAAAGAACAAGACCCCGCCGGCTCTCAAAAGCCAGAATCCTCGACCAGATAGATCACTCAGCACATTGCCAGGAACGAAGACAAACAGAGCAATCCCCTGAAGTCGTTTCCCGAACGAGAACTTGCGGTAACGAAAACTGGCTCGCGATTTTCTGAATGGGCGACTACCAGCGGAACAAACCGGTTCCCCAAGTCAGTCCACCACCAAACCCACACATCAGAGCCAGATCCCCTCGTTGAAGACGACCAGCCTGAATGGCTTCATCAATCACGATTGGAATCGACGCCGCAGACGTGTTGCCATACTTCTGAAGATTATTGAAGAGCTTTTCTTCAGGAATCCCCAACTGTTCCGCAGCTGCACCAATAATTCGAATGTTCGCCTGATGCAGCAGGAACAAGGAGACGTCATCAACCGTCTTGCCGCTCTTCTGGAGGACAAGTTCGATCGTGTCGGTCAGCATCCGGACCGCCCATTTAAAGACACTTCGTCCGTCCATCGACATGAAGTGTTCACCGGCGATCAACGATTCCGCAGACAGAGGATTTCTGGTCCCCCCTGCTTTGCGGTCCAGCAACGGCCCACCGCTTCCGTCAGACCCCAGCTGATAACAGACGAGTCCCTGATGAGGGCCGCCCCGAGTAATCAGAACAGCACCGGCACCATCACCGAACAGCGGATAAATCCTCTGATCCTGAGGATTCACAATCCGGCTATTCAGGTCGGCACCAATCGCCAGAGCACACTTGGCATTCCCGGTCGCGACATACTGGGCCGCAGTCACCATGGAATACATGAACCCGGCACAGGCGGCCGCGGTATCAAACGCAGGGCAATCCAGCCCCAGCTTATCCTGAACAATGCACGCAGTTGACGGGCAATGAAAATCAGGCGTGAACGTTCCAACAACCAGAAGGTCAATCTGTTGTGGATCAATCCCCGCAGAACGAATTGCCGCTCTGGCCGCCTCAACGCACATATCGCTGGTCGCGATCTCTGGCGGGGCATGCCGGCGTTCCATAATTCCGGTACGCTGGACAATCCAATTTGCATCGCAACCATACTGCTCATTGAGCATCTCATTGGTTACGACGCGGCTCGGCAGATAAGAGCCGGTTCCGGCAATCTGCACACCAAGTAACGAACTCGTCCGGCGTGTAAACAATGTGCGTTCCGTACCGGGGTCGGTCTGTTTTACGAGAGCGTGATCGGCAGCTGTGGCCACGCCAATAACTCCTTGCTGGCAAACGAACTGACACCACTCGATTTCAGCCTGACCCCTCAAGCGACATTCTCAGAATACCGCCAGTTCTTCTATTCTTCCAGCCATGTTACTCCCCAGACGAGGGGCCAACTTCACGATTTCTCAAAAAATCCGTCGAATACGTTTCTTCAGACAGGTCTAACAACGCAACAGCCGCACTGGTCTTCCCCTGTCCCGTAACCAGAACAAAGTAAAACCAATGCGGCTGCCAACTCTGGGTATCGCCCCCGGATGCATCAAAACAGAGCAGACTCTGCCTGACGTCTTTCACGCAGATCGCCTTAAACCTGTAGACCCCTTGGTGTGCAAATCTAGTTTACCGGCGAACTGGCTGTTCAAATTTCGAATCGTTCACGCCAGTCTGAACAGGTGTTCCATTCGTTGCCGGTGTGGCAGGGTTTGAAACAGGTGCGGCCGGAATCCCGGTCGGGCTCCAGTTCACCACAGCCCAGATCGGGTAAGTATCAACAACACTGGTTCCCAAATCCTGCAGCAGCAAACGAAGCCGCGCTGAGGTCAATCCAGTGTTTGGAATCGATCGTTGCATCACAAACCGACGATTCCCTGGGATATAAGCAAAGAACTTGCCTTCACCCAACTGATCATTCTTGGCCAGCAGTCGCAGCAAAGCACCGCGAGGAACGTCGTTTGATGCCTTTGGGAGCTCATCCAGCCAGGCAATCAACCAGACCGACTGTCCGTCTTCGCTCAGAGCGACAGACATCGACAGCGCCCACTCCTGATCCTGCATCTGAGCATTAAAGGCGAAATCGCATCGATTTCCTTTGCGTTGAGCCTGAATCCCCAGAGCAGATACCATTTCTGTCACCTGCTCGATCGAGACCCTGTCAGCGGCAGGCTGGTCTTGTGCCACGACTGGAGCAGCAGGAACAACGACACTTCCCGCCCCAGCCAGGGCACCAACCAGCAGCATGCGATTGAACAATTTCATCGACCGACACTCCTTTGTCTATCCGCAGCAAAACCGGTGTTCCCCATGCAATCCCGCAAGGGCCCCAAACACCAGATGCATCTCCCCTGTTTTATCTTGCGAGGAATTCGAAACAGATCTGCGACCAGGTTTCAAATTGATCTCGCTGTTGAACCAGTTTTGACGGTTCTTCAAATCCTGTGTTAATGATCGACTTTTCCCGTGGGAGAACTTTGGGCGCATCCAGATCAAAAATATGAACTACTCCCAAATGGACCTTCCCAACTTCAGTGAGGTCATCATTGATCAGAGCGACACAATTTTCCCTAAACCCTGAATCGAGATGCACTTCCTCCTCAATTTCCCGCTGCATCGCGACACGATAGACCGAGCTTCCAGAAAACTGATCTTCTGCGGAAATATGTCCGCCAATTCCGATGGAGCGCTTGGCGTGCAGCCGACCTTCCCCCTGCTCCTTACCTCGGGTGTAGTAGAAAACCTTACCTTCGTGTCGAAAAATGCAGTAAGGAATGAACTGCTTGAAGCTCGGATCCTCTTCAACCTCGTTACGAGGGCGATAACTGACGTTATTTGGGTCAAGCAGGGTATCCAGATAGTACTGAACGTCTGTTGTATATCCCTGAAAATGCCCCAACTCATGAAACAGCTTTGTTGGAACAACAAGAACATGTTCAACAGGAGCAGATGACTGACTCACTGGAGATCCTTCGTAGTAATAAATGAAACTTGGCATTTCAGGGGATTTGCCGTATCCCCCAAACTTCCACGTCAAACAAAAACGCCAAGTGCGTTGTGCCTATGGATTACTTGGCGCCAAGCAAATCCCGAACGCGGGCAGCGATATCAGGTGATCGCATCAGCGATTCCCCCACCAGTATCCCATGCACACCTGCCGCCTGCAGCATTTGCACATCAGCATTGGAGTGAATACCACTTTCTCCAATCACCAGCACATCGCCAGGAATTGTTTGACGCAACCGAACCGTGTGCTGAAGATCCGTTACGAATGATCGCAGATCACGGTTATTCACCCCGATCATCGGGGGATGCAAATTCAAAACCCGTTCCACATTTTCCGGGTCATACACCTCGACTAACGACTGCATCCCCAGTTCAGCAGACAACTGATACAGGCTGTGCAGTGACTCATCGTCGAGGCACTCTGCAATCAAAAGAATGCAATCAGCCCCACTCGCGCGTGCTTCCCACACCTGATAGGGGTCAATAATGAAATCTTTTCGCAGAACGGGAATTGAAACAGCCGCGCGAACCTGCTCCAGAAAGCTCAAGTGCCCCTGAAAGAAATGCTCATCAGTCAGCACGCTGATGCAGGCGGCTCCGTTGTCTTCATAGATCTGTGCAATCTGGACCGGATCGAAATCCGCGCGGATGAGCCCGGCAGAGGGAGACGCCTTTTTAATTTCGGCGATCAAGCCCATCGGGTGCTTTGCCTGCAATGCACCAAAAAAGCTTCGAGGTTTCGGGGCTGATGCCACCAGAGACTTCAACTCATCGAGCGACCGCCTTGATCGAGCATTTGCGATATCGAGTCGCTTTTGCTCAATGATACGGACCAAGACATTAGCCATTCCGCCGACCTCTTCCACTACAGGCGCTGGGGCAAAGAATCACGAGGTCACTCCAAACGAGATCGCTTACTGACCGCCCCTGAAATTAAAGCAATGACAGTTTCGAGCTTCGGATTCCAGAAATCAATCCATCACCCACACCAAAAGAAAAGACCTCGCAGTGAATCCACTGCGAGGTCTTGATATTCCTGTCCGGTGCTCTTGATCTGTGAAGCCTGCGAGAGCATCACATCACAAAACTGACCGGGAGTCGATTAGTGGTCGTGGTCATGACCGCCGTGATCATGGTCATGATCGTGACCGTGATCTTCGGCCTCAGCTTCAACCGATGCCTTACCGCAAATGGAATGATTGACAGCTTCAACTTCAGACTCAACTGCGTTTGGCATTGGCACGTCAACAAACTCGGCATTGTCGAGAATGACGTCAACAGCCTTACGTTCACGAATCTGAGCTTCGAGGTTTTCGATCATCCCCGACTTGAACATCCGGGCACGAACACGACGTGGGTTTTCCCCGCGGGAAATCGCCATCATGCTGATTTCAGCATTGATGTCGTCGTTGGTGACTTCGATCTTCTCTTCTTCAGCCAGACGATCGAGAACAAAGTGTTCTTTCAGGTTCTGACGAGTCATGCTCAACGAACGCTGACGCAATTCGTTTTCGCGAGCCAGGATTTCTTTCGAAGTGAAGCCTGCCTGCTGCATTTCGAGAATTTCACGACGAAGTGCGTTCTCGACCTGCTTGCTGACCAGATCTTCTGGAAGATCCCAGTTTGCAGATTCGGTGATCTGCTCAAGAACCTGGCGGCGGCATGATTGACGCTGCTCGTACTTCACCTGACGCTCAAGCATCCCCTTGACCTGAGATCGCAGGTTTTCTTCAGAGCTGGCACCGATTCGGAGAAGGAACTCTTCATCGAGAACCGGGGTTTCCAGACGCTTTACGTCCAGAACGGTAAAGACAGCATGAACAACTTCGCCACGCAATTCGATTGCATCGGCTTCCATTGACACAGTCAGGTCAGTTTCGCGGGAATCCCCGGCAACCGCACCTTCCATGAACTTATCGAATCCATCCAGCTCAGCATCCTGGAACCGCAATTTTGGACGAACGCGAATGCTTTCGTCTTCAATTTTAGTAACTGGCTGGCCGTTCTGGGTAATTTCAATATTGACTGTGACGTAGTCGCCAGACTGTGCTGGAGCTTCAACCGGAATGAGTTGTCCGTACTGCTCCAGGAAGCGACCGAGGTAAGCGTCGACGTCTTTGTCTTCGACATCGCGAGCTGGCCGATTGATCTTCAACCCTTTGTACTTAGGGAGATCAAACTGTGGGCGAACTTCAACGTCGAATTCGTATTCGAAGTCACCTGTTTCTGGAATCTCGATTGCTTCGAGGTCCAGATTTGGCTCGTTAATTGGCTCAAGCTCAGATTCATCACCGAGTTGTTCCAAGCTCGCCATGAGAACGCGCTGCTTGACCTGCTCGGAAAGTTCTGATTTGAATCGCTTTTTCACCAGATCAGCTGGCACATGACCGACGCGGAAGCCAGGAATAGCAGCGCGAACGGTATAGTCCTTCAGGATCAGAGAGAAGGTATCATCGATTGACGCGCGCGGAACGCTCACACGGACATGCTTTTTGCATGGTCCGATGTCTTCGATTTTTACATCCAAAGCCATCCGGGAAGGATTCTCGCCGGTTGCGGGATTTTCGACGTCCGTTGTGATGTCTTCAGCTGCCATTTTTTCTCCCCCCCAAACAACAATCGGCCAGCGACCACTCAGGATCACGGGCCGGCCATGAAGGGCTTTTAAGTTGAAAGCCTGATATTTGGAACCAGTCTCCAGCCTGCCAGGCTTCACCCGCCGACTGTCCAGTGAACGGAGTTCAACTGACGGTAATTTTTAAACAAAAAAGCGGGTGAAGGGACTCGAACCCTCAGCCTCCACGATGGCAACGTGGCGCTCTGCCAATTGAGCTACACCCGCAGTCTAAACTTCCCCCGTAAACCGCCGTAACGCTGCGGGGAGTGCAGAGTCTATGTTCAACTTTCGGGTTCAGTCAAGCGATGGCTGGGGGTTGTCTTCAAGAGTTTTTAAAATCTCCCCGGAACTCCACCCTCAGCAAGAGATTAAAACCACAACAGATAAGCCGAACCTGTTTGTTTTCAAACATTAGCCGCCGAAACTTCGACCTCACTTCCCTCATGACTTTCCGTTTTTTCACCCGCGACTGATCGGTGGAGCTTTCGATACTCCCTGGCTGACATCTCCCGAAACCGGTGGAACTGCCGATTAAAGTTCGAGGTGTTTGCGAAACCAGCCTGACGATAAATGTCTGTAATCGCCATATCGGTTTCAACCAGCAGGCGACACGCGAGACTCACACGCATTTCTGCGATGTAATTCATGGCCGTCTTACCAGTCGATTCACGGAAAAACCGACTGAAGGCCGAGGCGTTCATGCCGGCATGATCCGCCAGCACCTGATGGGTGAGGTCTGCATCCCGGTAATTTTCAGCGATAAATGAACAAATACGCTGAACACGACTGTCTGTTTGCGGGGAAAGCGACGAGGAGAACCCGACACTGGCGAGTGGAACTGGCTCCTCCCCCTCCGCAAGCTCTCTGAGACAGTCAAGCAACTGCACTAACCGAACTGCAGGAGGCGAGTTGAGCAATTGATTCAGTCGTCGACCAATTCGAGTCGCAACTTCTGTTGAAAACCGCAAGCCGCGAGTCGACTTATCGAGCATGGCTCGCACTGCATGAAACTCTGGGACAGAGAAGAAGCAGTCCCCTAAAAATTCCTGCCGAAACTGAATCACAACCGCAGGATGCTGGTCAATTTTCTGCCCCTGAAACTCTCCGGACTGCCACGTGTGAGGGAGATTCGCTCCCAGCAACACTAAATCCTGATCGTGATAGTTCGTGATATTGTCGCCAACAACCCGAATCCCTGACCCGCGCTCAACATACGTCAGCTCAATTTCAGGATGACAATGCCAGCGCGGAGCAATCGCCAGAGTTTCGCGATTGAAACACCGAAAAGATTGCCCCGGTGGGGGAAGCAGTTGTTCGAACGCAGGTTTCATGGCAATTCATTCACGCGATTTAGCGAGAATCAGCATTCAACACAGGTCTTGCAATGCACCACTTCTCTGCCGCTTTGGAAGCCATCCCGCGGGTGCAGTCACGCCTGTTGCGGCCTCCTTTCGCTTATATTCCAGCTCATATGTGTGCCGCAACTCTTCCAGCGCATGAAATGATTATTCCTCGAACTGGCAAAAAATCTACTAATCCCCCCTCGGAACAAAGCCGGTGAAAACAAAATTGCCACTGACGAATGAATCGCAGCGGTGAACAGGCCGGTACAGGTACATCTGACCACTTTGCACACGCCCGAAGAAGAAAGTCGCCCAGCCAGGACGCCCCCTCACAGTCTGGGGAAACTCAGAAGTTCCCAGACAAGAAGGGAATTGTCTCCCGTTTTTCCGAGTGGTACGATTAACAATGAGAATTGTACCGGACTCGACGGATTATCCAGAATCAAAACGGCAACGAGATCACCGGTTTGATATTGGTTGAAACAAGATCATCAGGATGATGCCCCCGGTTTCGGCCCCCATTCGCAAAACAGGAGGAAGCAAATCCTAACATGAGATTGCGTGCTTAGGTTTGCATGACGTCGAGAAGAATGGATTTCAAATTTACCGCCAGCCACTCAATTAAGTGAACTATTTTATCTTCTGATAATTAGTATCCAATTCAGAACCGATTGATCCCATGGACATTCGTCAGAATCCACTCTGGCTTAGCATCCCGGTCGGAACCTATTTCAAGACCGATGTTCGAGTGAGTATTCTGTTCCCGCTGCTGGCGATTTTGTTCTGTGCCAACCTGGGACTTCAACTTGGCCTGCTGGTGACTGGCCTGCTGTTTGTCGCCCTTATTTTCCATGAATTTGGGCACATTTTTGCTGCGAGACAGACAGGCGGAGCTGGCCATGAGATTCTAATCTGGCCACTTGGCGGGCTTGCGTCGGTGACTCCCGCTCCGAATTTTTATTCGGAGTTCTGGACGGTTGCAGGAGGGCCTTTAACCAATCTGATTATCTGCTTGTGCTGTCTCCCTGCAATGATCAGCAGCCCCCAGCTGTGGGAGTGCTTTTCGCTCTTAACAATCCCCACTGTTAACCTGCAGACAAACCTCTCACAGGCTCTGCTTCTCTTAACATTTTCAGTTAACTTTAAACTCCTTGTACTTAATCTTCTGCCTATTTATCCCCTTGATGGCGGGCAGATGGCGTACCACATTGCCAAGCTGAGTTGGGAACGTCAGACCGCCAAAACAGGCACTCTTTGGGCTGGGATGGTGCTTTGCATTCTTCTCACCCTGGCAGGCGCGCTTCTGAAATCGATCGACCTGATTCTGCTCGCCTCATTCCTGATGATGCTGGGAATGCACGAACATTTCGCTGCCCAAATTTCCAGAACACTCGACGATTCGTTCATGGGCTACGACTTCTCTCAGGGTTACACAAGCCTGGAAGGGCAAACAGATCGCGAGCCGAGACAGCCAGGATTTATTGAACGCTGGCGACGAGATCGGGCACGAAAGAAACAGGAAAAAGCACATCAACAACGCATCGAGACAGAACAAAAAGTCGATGAATTGCTGGACAAAGTTCATCAAAGTGGAATGAATTCACTCACCGACGCAGAACGTCGTTTTCTGCAGCGGGCCAGCGATCGCTATCGCAGTCACGGAAAAGAGTGAACTCCCCCTCCCTAGAGCAGTTTGCTCTAACGAGTGCCCGCGCAGCGGCCGTTTCGATTGATGAAACGCAACTCGCCGCGTGGCGGAAGCGTGGGAATGATTTCGCAAGGTCCCCTAGATCGACTACCTGTTTCGACCTGGGAGTGCTAGATTGCTCCCGCTTACAGTTTGTGTCGTTTTCGTCTGCCAGGTCAAAAGATCGCGCTGATTCGCATCGAGGAAAGAGTGACCGAAACTCCCCCAACGTCGCTTCCGAACAAGTTCTGGCCATTTATCGTGGCTCTGATTTTCGCAAGTATGGCTGGATATGCTGGTTTTCTGGGAGCATATGCACTTCTTCTCGATCGAGAATTACAACTGGCCGTTCAGGACGTAAAGGACTTTCGGGAAAAGCACATCACCGACATCGAAACGCTGCGAGAAAATCCACTCGTTCACGAATTGGAAATCGGCCCTGCTCCGGACGACATCACCCGCGTTTTGATTCGGTTCGACGTGGAAGACATCAAAACGTTCCGGCTTCTTGAAACGACATTTTCCGATGTCGATCTCGAACGCTTTCGACCGATCTGGGACACGAAGATCCGTAACTACGGTGACCTCGCACGGGAACCGAAAGTCGCGGTTCGCGGAGAGGGAGCCAGTCGGGGGATTGCGACACGTTCCACACTGGCAGGCGGAATTGGCGGAATCGCTGCTGCCTTTGCGTTCACGGCCATCGCTGTTCTGCTTCTGCGAAAATAGAAAACGCCGCGAGCGTCCAGAACGACACGCGGCGTTTATCTGATTACGCAACCTTCAACTCAGCCAGTCAGCGAGCCACGTTGGTCTACCGCCCGAGCACTTCTGGGTTGCGGACGTTTTCCGGGATTTCCCCAACAAGCGTCGCGGCAATCTGATGCGAAACTCGCTCGCGCATTTCGATGAGTGATTCTTCAGAGACAAACGCCGCATGCGGAGTGACAATCACTCGCTCATCACCATAGATCGGATCTTTCAGATCAGGTGGTTCCGGTTCGAAGACATCAAGCCCTGCCCCGGAGACTTGGCCGCTTTGAATGGCGTCCCACAGAGCAGCAATATCAATCAGCGGCCCGCGTGACGTGTTGATGACGACTACGCCCGGCTTCGCCTTGGCCAGAGTTTCCGCGTTCAGAAGATGATAAGTCTCATCAGTTAACGGCGAATGCAGAGACACATAGTCGGATGCCTCCAGCAACTCATCGAGCGTCACCATCCGGCAGCCTGTCCCGTAATCGTTCAGGGATGGAGATGTGGCAAGAACATCCAGCCCCAAAGATTTAGCACGGACATACAGAGCCTGAGCAGTCCGACCGAAGCCGATTAACCCCAACTTGCGACCACGCAATCGGTGCATGGTTGGGCCGGCTCTTAAGTCGTATTCCTCACGCTTGGTACGGAGGTGGAAGAACCCAATATTGCGAATCACACCAAGCAGCAACCCTAAGGCATGATCTGCAACTTCTTCAACGCAATAGTCAGGGATATTCGTAACCAGAATCCCCTTCTCCGTTGCGGTCGGAATATGAATATTGTCGAGACCGATCCCCATGCGGCAAATAATTCGACAATTCTTCGCGGCCTCAATCACTTTCGGGGTGACTTTTGCCCAGCAAGTGGCGATCGCGTCAACATCTTCCGCCAGCCGCATCAATGTTGTTTCATCCCCATCCGGAGCGTCAACAATCTCCACGCCATAGGGCTTTAACAGACGCTGCTCAATGTCAATTCCGCCAGGCCAGGGGTGATCAGTAATCAGGACGCGATGGTTCGCCATGGAGACGCTCAAACTGAACGGAATAAACAAGGGACGCTTCATGCCGGGAAGCTTGACCGGAGCGTGACCGCTTACTTCAAAATAACGTAATGAGTTTTAGTTCGCCAACAACCCAATTCCGAGCCTCGTCCTGACCAATTCCACAAACAGAATCACGATTTACCGCGTATCCGGCAACGTGCCCGGGCTCTGGTCAGGGAAATCAGGCGGGGTTGCTGGTCAGGATGCAGTCGAAACCAGCGATGCAACAGCCTTGCGGCAGAGAACTCATGGGCTGTCGTCAGCACTCTGGGAGGAGATCTCCCGTTCGCTGATTCAATGAGGCGGTTCAAAGCAAGTGCAACCTGCCTTTTCTCTTGAGGCGTGTTAGGTGCGGGGGTTGCTTCAACAAACACCCCGCGCCAGAAGAGAACCCACCATTTTTTCTCGTCAATCTGAGACTCAATCTGGTAAACGAAATTCGCCCGACTCGACCACGAATGAAAGCGTTTCAGAGTTTGATCGAGATGACGAAATGCCTGCAATCGATCCCGCAGCATGGCCGCCCGTTCGAACTGGTGTGCCACTGCCGCCGCTTTCATGGACTCTGTCAGCGACTCGAAACATGGTTCCGAATTTCCATCGAGAAATTGTCTGGCCGTCTTCACCGCATGGTCATACGTTCGCTTTGAGCAGCTTCCGATACAGGGAGCGAGGCACGTTTTTAGATCGGAACGCAGACAGGGAGAGAATGCAGGTGCAACTTCCGAGGACGCCGTAGAACCTGTTCTGGAAAACGGAAACGGTGTCGTCGACGGGCAGTCTCGCAACTGAAACTGGAAATTCAGCTGCTCTACTGTCGAACGTTGAAAGGAGGTGAGAGGCACAGGTCCCCAAACTCCATCATGCGATTTCGGAATCTCTCGCTGGAGTGAGAATGTCGGAGCAGGTTCACCGGTCTGAACGACGTATCCCCAAAGAACGCGGCTCGGGCGTCCCTGAAGATTATAAATTGGCCGCACAGACTGAATGAGTTCTCGCTCGCGCAATGCGGCGATCAACGTATGAGCCGCCGGTTGCCAGATTAACGACTGAGCTCGACGCCCCAGGCGAATCTCTTTTCGTCGTCGTGTGGAACTTCCAAAGTAGAATTGCACACGTCGCCGCAAAGAACGCGACATCCCGACATACACCAACTGATTCGACGTATCGACCAGACCATACACGCCGGGCTGATCAGGACAACGATCCCGGAGCAGCTGGCGAATCTCGCGGCGATTGCCTGTCAGTGGAACAACTTGTGTTTCACTGAGTAACGACGCATATCGACTGACCGGAAACAACCGCGGCAGTTGCTCTGTATTCGCGATTCTTCCTCGGCGTTTCGCCACAACTTCCTCCCTGAATATTCAAAGTGCAGGGAGTCTACAGAATCGCCTGTTCGTCGACCATACGTCTGCTGACTTACGATGCTCGCAAGCGATCTCGCTGCATATGACTCGTCTGAACCGATGCCATGATTTCCAGGCAAAGACGGGACATGGACCAGCCCATCTCGGTAGAGGATCTGGAAACGATGCTCTGCGATGTCAGATCCGGAGCCGTGTCAACCTGCAATACCCATGACTGACCGGCAGCATCGATTTGAATCTCAACACATGACAACCCGCGACATCCGAGAGCACGAGCGGCATTCACCGCTAACTGCTGTGCCCGAGTCACACCAAGACGATGCCTGTCGGAAACAACTTCAAACTGGTCTGCGGCGTTCTGCTTGCTACCAATGCAAGAGGATGAACTTAATGGCGTCGTGTGAGGTGATGGAATACGAACTGGTGGAAGGGCCAGTTCATTAACCACCGGAATCATCCACGTTTCCCCAGAAATTGCCCGTTCCAGAATGACGCACGAATCAAACTGACGCGCCAAATCAATTGCTGGCCCAAGATCGACAGGTGACTGCACAACGGATACTCCGTGACTGAAACCTTGAGTCGCAGGTTTCACGGTCAGCGGATAGCCAACAAAATTCCCCAGCGTGACAGCGGCACTTGATGTGACCGACTGTGACACCAGTGCATACTCTGGGGTTGGAAGACGCGAAGAAAGGAACCGTCTTCTGGCATCGAGCGTATGAAACGACCGAGCCGATGCAGCGGCATTGCTTCCGGTATAAGCAACTCCAAGCTGATCAAGCTGTTCCTGAATTCGCCCGTCTTTCCCACTGGGCCCGCAGAGTGCGAGAAAAACAAGATCAAATAGATCAAGCTCTGCAGTTTCCAGCGACTCGTCCCCTAGATCGATCTCAGTCACAGACAATCCGGACTGGCTCAATGCCTGAACGACATTGCGTCCTGATTGAAGACTGTCCTCACGCTCTGCGGAATCCCCGCCAGCGAGGACAGCGACACGTGAAAAATGAGCGATCGTTGACCACGGAGCCGGCCGGGAAACAGCCATAATCTCTCCCAGTGAAGATTTGATCCTCCTTCATCGCAACTTCTCCTGCCACAGAATCAATGATTTCTCACCAGTGGTGGCGGCACCGATCGTACTGGCTCGTTTGACTCTCCCGGTGGTGAGGAATAGCATCAGATTGCGTTGCTCAATTCTTATGGTCACCACTAACGGATACGGCAGTTCATGCCCAGTCCGCAAACTCCACCTGTTCGGCCTGCATCGCAGGGACGGGCGATTCGTCCGCCGCAAATGCGCGTCAATCCGTATGACAGAATCAGCTCTGGCATGATTGCCATTGTGCTGGGGCTGGGGATTGCAGTCGCCGCGGTCTTCAGCCTGTGGTCGGAATCACACCCCAAAAGGCCGGAGATTCTCGTTCCTCTCGAAATGATGACCGGCCGCGGCGGTGTCCCGGACGGAGTTCCCGGGGAATCGCTTCAAGTCGACTCCCCTGCTGACCCCAGTGACGACGCCTCTCCCGTTGATGCTCAGGTCAACGAGCTTTCTGTCGACAGCTCGATGGAAATCTTGCAGACACAGGCCGCGGACTCAGTTGCCGCTGTGGCGGACTTTGGAATTCGTCAAGCCAACGACACGCTCACGAGTCAGTCAGGCGAAACCAGCGGGTCCGGAGGACAGCCTGGGAGTTCGATTGGAACCGGCCGTCGTCGAGGATTAGGGAACGGACCGGGGCCGGGAGGGGGTGGCATCCCGAACGACCAGAGATGGTTCATTCGCTTCGCGGACGAGGTTTCACTTGAGCAGTATGCAAATCAGCTCGATTTCTTTGGAATTGAACTCGGGGCATTGTTTCCGGACGGAAAGCTCATCTACCTGAAACAACTGAAAAATTCGATTCCGGAAGCCAGAACCGTGATGACTGGCAGCCAGGAGTCGCGTTTATACATGACATGGCAGGGAGGTTCTCGCAAAGAAGCGGACCTGAGCCTGTTTAAGAAAGCAAATATCGATGCATCAGATGCTCTGATTTTCCATTTTTACCCTCCACAAACGGAACAGATGTTACTCCAGCAGGAGTTCCAGTTTGCTGGACGGAAACCGATTGAAATTCAACGCACTTATTTCAGTGTTGTCCCCAAAGGATCAGGCTTCGAATTTTCGGTGATTCGACAGACCGAACTGCGACGGACAACGCCATAATCCCGTTTGTGAAATCCGCAAGAGAAGAGCGACCTCAATGGACTGGTTGATGGAAGTGGCCGAACCGGCCATTTATGGCATGCAGGTGCTCGCCGGATTAT
Organism: Planctomicrobium piriforme; assembly: GCA_040393865.1. GTDB lineage: Bacteria > Planctomycetota > Planctomycetia > Planctomycetales > Planctomycetaceae > Planctomicrobium > Planctomicrobium piriforme_A. The sequence continues at coordinate 29,096 of JBEBTF010000004.1, forward strand.
ATGGCACCTTCTGTGCCATTCTGATCTACCGCAAGATCGCTCAGAAGTCGTTCTCCAGTCCGAAAAAAGCAAAAGAGTTTCTGGACTCGATTCAAAACAAACTGGAACAACGCGACTTTGACGGCATCGCAGACATTTGCGACTCTCCGCCTTACTGGAGCAAAGCGACACCCCAGTTAATCCTCGTCGCACTCGCTTATCGTGATCGCGGGATCAACAAGCTCAGGCAGCTATTAGGAGAGAAGTACGAACGCGATGTGATCGCGGAGCTTGATTACCGTGCCGCATGGATTTCAACCATCGTTAAAGTCGCTCCAATGCTGGGACTTCTGGGAACAACAACCGGGATGATCAGGGCGTTTGCGACTCTCGCCGGAAACACAGGCGGCGTGGACGCACTACTTCTTGCAGAAAAGATCAGTATTGCCCTCTACGCCACCGCGCTCGGTCTGTTCATCGCAGTGTCGATGTCCGTTGTCGCTGCGGCTGTGCATGTCCGAAAAAGCCGACTGACAGACAACGTACAGGAACAACTCAGCGAGTTCCTGTACCACTTCGACAAAGCGCTAAAATAACGCACGATTAAATTAAATCGACAACCAGTCACATATCCAATCCATTAACAGACAAAAGAATAGCCGTTCGTGTTCAGCAGCAAACGACATCGTGATCTGCCTGAAGAGGATGATGAAATCAACATCACTGCCATGATCGACATTGTGATGCTGTTACTCATCTTCTTTATGATCACCTCCAAGCTGCAGGAGTCGAGCACATTACAAGTTCCGACTGCAGAGCATGGAATCGAAATCCCTGTTGACCAGTCTCTGGTTGTGAGCGTTTATCAGAGAGAAGATTCCCCTGAAATCTACCTGACCAGCGGACAACAGGAAAACGGCCCTGTTGATTATGATTCACTGAGAGGGTTTATCAGAACAGGAATCACAGAAGGACGAAAGAACGTCATCATCAAAGCAGACCGCAACATCCCGTCTGGCTTTGTTGAAGAGGTCTCCAAAGTCATTGCCGAAGTCGATCCTGAGTTAAAGTTTTATCTCGGGGTCATCGACAGGCCGGAATAGCATCGGCTATCGCTTGTCTGGTCAGAAACTGCTGGTACCAGACAGGCCGTTCATCACCCGCAACGATTTCATCTCAATGCACACCACCTGAGCTTGTCATGCCGATCCAGTTTCACTGCACTCACTGTGGACAGTTCCTCAGCATCTCCCAGAGAAAATCGGGAGAGTTGGTGACTTGCCCTCAGTGCGTGCAGCGAACTCTGGTTCCAGCTGAATCAGAGGAAATTGGGGCGTTGGTGTCTTCCACTTCGCCCCCGACCAGCACAACAGAGCCCGCTCATGGTCTGGTGATGGGGGAAGATAAAAACTGGCTTAGCAATCGGAAGCGGTCAACTGCTCGTGTTTCGGCGACCAATCAGGACGAGGATGAAGATGAGGACGACGATGGCTTTCAACTGAAACGAAGCCAACTCCCTCACCAGCCACTCGACATGACGCCAATGGTGGACGTCGTGATGTTGTTGCTGATCTTCTTCATGATCACAGCATCATTCGCCACACAGAAATCGCTGGAAACAACTCCACCAGAAGCTGAGGGCGATGGGATCGGGCGTGTCGAATCGGTAGACGAAGCCCCCAATGATTCGATCGTAGTGCAGATCGACGAAAACGACACCATCACCGTCGATAGCGTCCCCGTTTCAGGGTTAAGTGATTTAAAAGATGTGCTCGCTGCACAAATCCAGTCCAGAAACACACGTGATATGGTGATCGAAGCACACCCTCAGGCAAAACATGGAACAGTTGTCACCGTCATGGATGCCGGACTGTCAGTAGAAATGCAACGTATTCGACGCACTTCAACGGCCGCAAACTAAATCAACGACAAGTACTCGCCTTCGAAATTACGTCACGAACCAACCTCCTCACCTGACTTATCAATGCCTTTTCTGAACATAATTTATGGTGACGGGAAAAGTGAACGGCGGGAACTGAGCAAACAGTTCCCTGTCACGATCGGTCGCCATTCGTCGAATGACATTATCATTGATGACTCCAATGTCGATGTCATGCATTGCCGAATCAGTTGGGGAAAGTCCGGTTTTGAAGCTGTCTCCGCAATGCAGAGCCCATTGGACATCAATGGCGTGGAGATGCAACGTTGCCAATTAAAGAACGGGGACCTGTTACGATTTGGCAGTGCTGACCTTCACTTCGTCGATAATGAACCTGCCCCTCCTGCAAGTGCAGAGCCTTCACCAAAACGTTCCAAGCGTTCAAAGCCTCAGCCTGAGGAAGTGATTGAAGTTGTCGAGATCATTGAAGACGCCCCGGCCGTCGTCGATACGCCTCCTGACGAGACCAAAGATGCCAGAGGGCCTGAAAGCGAAAAATCTGAAAAGAAGTCGACAACAGAAAGTGATCGTCTTTCACCACGATTACGAGAGGCACTGAACTCGCAACGGGTCCGCCCCGGCGAAGAAGATATTGTCCGGTCCCCCCTCGTTTTGGGACTCGGTGGACTCGCGTTCGCCTTGTTTATCGCCGGAATCATCTTTTACACCATTGGGAATAGACAGACGACCCAACAGGCATTTGATTCAGCGAAGCAACTCTACGATGAAGGCAACTATCGTGGGAGTCTGGAAGCATTCGATCGATTTATCGAACGCTATCCAAAGTCAACTTTAACTCACGATGCAAAACGCTGGCTCGGTGCGTCCCGAATTCGTCAGCATATCGAAGGAAGTGCAACACAATACGCCGAAGGTCTGAAAGCCTTACAGGACTTCATCGCCCAGCAACGTGATCGCGCCGGCTTCGAAACACTTCATGCGGATATCTGGCAATACGCAAGAACCATCGCACTTGGAGCGGCCAACGCCGCTGGTGTGCGTGTGAATCGTGACCTGTTGGACATCTCGTCACAAGCCAGACAACTTGTGACGACTTATAACCCCAAAGATGTTCAGCCAACTGAGACGCTGCTGCAAATTGACGCGGCCACACGTAGAGCCGAGTCGATTATCTTAAAGGAAAGTGTCTATCGCGATTTAACATCACAGATTGACGCAGCATTAGCAGACAAAAATGCTCTTTTAGCACTGCAACTCTACCGGCAGTTGCTCGTCCGGTACCCTGAGCTGAAAGACGACAAACGGCTGACATCTCAATTAGAGAGAACGCTGAAAACTGAAATTGAACATGTCACTTCAGTCACATCTCCGACTGCTGCGGAAACAACCGACCATCAATGGCCAACAGATGTTTCCTCATTCGTTTTCCAAAGCCGCCAGAAACTTGATGAAGTGAGTGCAGGACGCACGATTCCAGTCGTCGTTCAGGACTGCTGTTATAGTGTCGACACCGTCACTGGCCAACCACTCTGGCGTCGGGTGATTGGAGAGAACTCGCCGTTTTTCCCGTTGATCGCTCCAGCGGGAAACCACACGTTCCTCTATGACAGCAATTATCAGGAACTGGTTTGCCTGCACCAGAAAACCGGGCAGCTTCAATGGCGGCTCCCGTTAAAAGCGCGGCCGACAGCCAGACCCATCATTTCAAGTAACTCACTCTTTATCACCACGTCAGACCGCCTGCTTCGCGTTGTTGACATCGAATCAGGTGACGTCACACAGTGCCTGCAATTTTCACAGCCGTTGAGTGGACTTGTGCAACTTGAGGCGAGCGATTCCCTGTTGGTGTCAGGTCAAGAAGAAACACTCTACTTTCTGTCACTGAATCCATTGCGATGCACCGAAGTCTTTGATCTCGGGCATTCGCAGGGGTCGATTCAGGCTCCTTTAATTGCAATGGCGAGCTATTTTCTTGTTATCGAAAACGGAAGCACACAATCCACCCTGCACTTGCTTCAACACGCTTCTGCCCAGTCGCCTGACAAAGAGGGGACGATCAAACAGGTTGCCCAAAGAACGGTTCAGGGACGAGTCATTGATCCACCAGTATTACGCGGGCAGGACCTGTTCGTCCCTTCATCCGGAGAACGGGTTAGCACCTTCACCATCTCTGATGATGCAGGACAGTCGCCCCTCACGCCGGGACCGATTCTGACAGGGAAGAACGAGATCACCAGCCCTACTTTTCTGAGAGCCGGACCGGACCGACAGATCTGGATGGCAACAGGGGCACTTCAACGACTCCAACTGACCAGCACCGTTCTCCAGGCGAATTCCGATTCGGTTTCGCCGGGGATCGCGACTCAGCCTCTGCATTTTGTCGGCGACCAACTCTATCATGCCAGACGCCGCCCTTTTGCTGCCGGTGTCATTGTGACCCGAACTGATCAAAACGAATTAACAAGCGATTGGCAGACTGTTCTGGGAGGTCAAATTCTCGCCTGGAATATCAACGGTCAGAATTTCTTGGGAGTGAACGACAACGGAATCGTTTTTCGAACATCACTTCCGGTGGACTTAAAAGAACGCTTCATTACACAAGCAGTGACAAGACTTCCGCTGCCAAACACTCTCGCGACGCCTTTACTGGCTTCGTTGTTATCTCCTCAACGGATTGCCGTCACGTGCGGAGGAAACGAGCCGAAACTCTGGCTGATCAATACGTCTGGTCAGATCGAAGTGACACATTCACTCCCAGCAGCACCACAAGCTGCCCCCGCCCTGCTTGGCAAACATGTGCTCGTCCCACTGCCTGGAAAGATCATCGTGATCCCGTTACCTGGCGCGAGGGCTGTTCAAGAGTTCCAGATTCCGCAGAATTCAGATGCACGATGGCGCAGCCTTCTGCCACTTACTGAAGATGCTGCGGTAGCTCTTACATCCACCGGGCAGCTGTTTCAATTATCAATCAGTACAACAGAGAAACCGACACTTTCCAGCACACAGCAAACCCAGTTGAACAGTGAAATTCAGTTCCCCCTTGCTGTCGGGAATGGAATGATTGCGGTCGCAAGACAAGACAGAACGCTATCGGTTTTCAATTCTGACCACCTTGCTGCTGTTGGCGAGCGTATCTTTGAAAAGCAGATCACCCGTTCTCCAATCATCGAGTCTTCCCTGATCTTTACGGAAGAGAATCAAAGCCAACTTCACGCGTTGAAAGCGGAAAGCGGCTTACCAACTCAATGGTCAATCCCGTTGAATCAGACCTCAGTGGCGGGAGTGGCCACCAACGGGAACGAACTGATCATCGCACTACAGAACGGAGAAGTCCTGTTCGTTCAAACAATGGACGGCAAAATCACAAAGCAGGTCGATACTGGAAACCGCCTGAGCGGCCGTCCCATTCAGATCGACGAATCGATAATCGTAATTACAAATGACGGTTCGCTAATTCGAGTGCAATAAATCCAACAGATTCATATGCAACGTTCGTGTCGCCAGTCCGTTTTCATTCTGCAGATTGCGCTCACTGCATGGGCCTGCATTGCGTCTGCCCTGCTGGCTGATGAGCCAGTTCCAGAGGGGCTGACCAAATTACGAGACATGCAGACTCCGACTGCTCAGACGTTGCTCAATGAAACACCAATCGACTGGATCGTGTTGTTAAATGAAGATGTATTAAGAGTTCATCAGATCTCGCCACGGCCATTTCCTCTTCAGGAACGTAAGCAAGCCATCGCTGCGAAGGAGGTCGAGCGGATTCGTCTTGCTGGTGAGGCTAAAGACAGGGTCACACGTGAAATCGAAGAGCTCAGTCGTCTGATTGTCACGTTACCAGATGAAACCGACCGACGGGAATTCAGCTTACCCATTCGTCAAATTCGGGCAGTTATTCATCACGAAGAATTAGTTCTACGCCGCATCGAACTACTTTATGCGGAGAACCAGTTATCACTGGCATACGAACTTCTATCAAGACTTCAACGAGAACATCCAAACTGGTCTGGGGTCAACGAAGCAGGCCAGAATTTTCTTTCTCTGGAGGCACGTCAGAAACTGAAAGACGGTCAACCAGAATCAGCATTACGCCTACTCAATGAGCTCTATGAGCGTAATCCGCGATTTCCAGAGCTTCAGACAACATTGGCAGCTGTCACCAAAATTCTTGCGGAATCTGCAATCGCAAACAGGCAGTTCTCCCGAGCTCAGTACTTCTTAAACCATCTCAACAAAAAATTCCCTAACGATCCCGTCTATCAACAATTCGAGAAGGAACTCGGTCGTCAGGCGACAGAGATTATGCAGAAAGCAGACGAAGCCGCGGCGGGGAAGGACTTCCGCACGGCATCTCAGCTGGCCAGACAATCCGTCCAGCGCTGGCCTCTTCTCAACAGTCTCGCCGGCCCCTTCAAACGTCACGCAGAGCGAGATCAGCAACTTCACATCGGTGTCACTGAACTTCCGGGTCAACACCGCGCGTATCCATTTCCGACACTTGCAGATGAACAGTTCGAGCGTCTCACTCACGTCTCTTTGTTCGAAATTGATCGTTTGAAAGATGGTGTCGCGTACTACAAAACTCGACTCTTCGACGACTGGGAACCTCGCTTCCTTGGGCGACGTTGGACACTGACACTGCGTCAGTTCCATCAACCTCATGAATCCTTAAGAGCAGTCTCGGCGTATGAGATCGCCCAACGAATTCAATCCCGCGTCGATCCAAGCTCGTCAGAGTATGACGAACGTCTCGCCAGCTTCCTTGACAGCGTCGAGATCAATTCGCCCACGCAACTGACGCTTCATTTCCGCCGTGTCCCGGCTCGTATCGAACCATTACTGGCAAGTGTGGCTTTCTCCCATCTGGCAACGACATCTCGCGAAGATAGCAACACGAGCAAGAGTGAGAACGAACCTGTTGGTGGATTCAGGCTTGTCTCAGAAGATTTAGCAAACAACAAAAAAGATCAGGGCACCGAAGAATCACTACGCGAAATCTTCTATCGTCGTGCAATCCCAGAATCCGACAGGCAGAAGCAATTTCACATTTCAGAAATCGTTGTCCATCATTTCGAATCTCCCGAACGAGTAGTCCAAGCACTTCAACGAGGGGACATTGACATGACGTCAGGATTACCTGACGTCCTCCTCAGACAGCTGCAGCGCAACGATCTTTTCAACCGTCAGTTCTTTATCCAGAAGATACAACAGCCTGTCACGCATCTTCTCCAGTTTAATCCAAATAGTGTTCCATTAAAGACGGTAGAGCTACGAAACGCCCTGGCCTTTGCGGTTGATCGGCCACGGATCTTGAATGACTTTGTATTGAGAGACTCAAAGTCTCCAAATGGTCGCCTGGTTTCGACACCCTACTATTCCAACAATCCGGCAGCTAACAACGAGCTTGTACCACGACAATTTGATCTCTCTGCAGGATTAGCGCTGGCGCTCGCTGCACGACATAAGCTGCAAGGAACCCTTCCTGCATTGACAATGGTTGTTGCACCCGGGGAAGTTGCTAAGGAAGCCGCCGAGGAAATTGCTCGCAGCTGGCGACAAATTGGCCTGACTATCAATGTCGTCCATACTGACGATTCCCCGCCTGAACAATGGGACATCGCCTATCGCACTCTTCAGATGCCGGAACCTGCACTGGAGCTCTGGCCATTTCTATCTGCGGACCAGAAGAACACAATTGTTGGACTGAAATCTTACCCTGACTGGATCAGACAGCAGCTGATTCAAGTCGATCGGGCTGGCTCCCCCACCTCAATAAACAGTTCACTGAAAGAACTCGATCGCTTGCTAGTGAACAGCACGACATTGATTCCACTTTGGGAGGTGGACCAGTTTCTTATTGTCCGGAAGAACATTCATGGGTTCCCTCAAAACCCGGTTCACAGTTTTCAGAACATCGAACAGTGGACTCTGGATGCGTGGTACCCAAAGGAGCTTCCACAATGAGAAACTCCTTCGGTTTCAGCGGCATAGTTCGTCGCAGCGTTCAACACAATCTTCTGTTCGCAATTCTCTTACTCTGTATCACCGGCATCGCTCAGGGGCAATCACCTAAACCTGAGAAGCCACCTGTACATTCTCCCGTTACTCCACTTAACTTGCGCCCTTATAAGATCGCCGTTGTTATCTCGTCTTCTGGCGACTCAACAGTTTCCGCCGAGACAATTAAGAGATGGGAGATTGAATGCCAACATCTCCTCACATCCTGGCACAGTGGCAGCTGGAACACCGACTTTCATACAGCATCATCTTCAATCACGAATAACGAACTGGCAGCCTATACTCGAACGGCCCCAGCACCACACTGGCATATTTCAGGGAGCGATAAAACAATTGGAGTCACCCTCTCCTGCCACACAGGATCACTGGCGATTGCTTCTCGCGAATGGGATCAGTTGTCTCAGACTTATGGACCGGTCTCGCAGGCTGAGTGTCATGACGAACGCGAATTCGCTAACGAAATTGCGACAACAATCACTCAGGCGTTTCGACCAATAGTAGAACTGAAACTGCGTCCCGATGGCGAGATTGAAGGTGTGATTCAAGCCGGTGAGTTTCCTTCACAACACCAGACAGCCTCTCACATTGATCAAGGGGACATGCTGCTTCCGTTCTTGCGTGTCCTCAATCGCAAGCAGGAACTCGTCGCCATCCAACCAATCCCGTGGACGTACCTTCAGGTCACAGGCACGGATCGAGCTCAAGTCGAATGCACAATGCATTCAACGTTCCAATCCCCGTTCCCCAAATCGAGCCGCCGCGTCTCCACCTGGGCATTGAGAGAACGTCCCTCCTATCCCAAGACTGTCGTGACGATCATTCCCCGAGGCAAGAAGCAGACCCCGCTGGCAGCAACTCGTTGCGAACTGATCAACATCACGCCAGAATCGACTTCACCTGCCAGTCCTCGTCAATTATTGACCGATCGAAATGGAAGTCTTGCTCTGGAAACTGATCCCGAGCATCCTCTAAAACGACTCACAGTTTTCAGTGGACAATCGGTATTGGCAAGAGTTCCCATCGTGGTGGGGATTGTTCCGGAGTTGGAACTTGACGTCCCTGACGATAGCGCAAGACTTGCGGTGGAAGGAGAGATTGCGATTCTTGAAAGTGAACTGCTTGATCTCGTCGCGACGCGAGAAATTGTCATGGCGAGAATCCGAACCGCGGCTGATCAAGAACGTTGGGCGAAAGTGGATTCACTTCTCGCCGAACTCGATCAACTTCCGAGCCAACAGGCTTTCCTCGCCAGAATTGATAAGTTGCAGCTCAATTCGATCTTCGCAGCACAGCAGGCGAAAGATCGAGTCGCTGAACTGCGAATCAAAAGAATGTGCGAAACGATCCGTACCTCCGCACAAAAGCATCTGGACCATACTCGACTTAACGATCTAAAAACGAACGTCACCACAGAACGGCAACAGTTCGAAAAGCGTTCGATGTAGCTCCCATGATACTGAAGCCTGAACACCTGGATCTGCTGAAATCCGCTCTGTCTCGTCTTGAGAACGGATTTCAAACTCTCCCTCCTGCAGAATACGACGCTCTCCCGTCGGACATCATCGCTAAAATTCTGGCAGAGACGGCAGAACGATTACATAACAATTACCCTTATCATCATCCATTCTATCTGGGCCAGATGCTAAAACCGCCCCACCCAGTGGCGCATCTGGCATATGCACTCGCCATGTGCATCAACCCGAATAACCACGCTATGGATGGAGGACGGGCAAGTTCCGGAATGGAACTCGAATGCGTTGAGCAGATCGCTCGAATGTTTGGCTGGGAGAGCCATATTGGCCACCTCTGCGGTGGAGGGACGATGGCAAACTTCGAGGCACTGTGGATCGCCAGAGAACTCACTGGTGGAAAAGGTGTCGCCGCCTCCGAACAGGCACACTACACCCATTCCCGACTGACTGAAGTCCTTCAGGTTCCATTTCATCCCGTCCCTGTCGACTCCAACGGCAAGATGGATCTGACTGAACTGGAAGCCCTCTTGAATCAAGACTCAATTGGAACGGTTGTCGCAACACTTGGAACAACCGGCATCGGAGCCGTTGATCCACTAAGTGGTCTCGTGGAGCTAAAGAAGAAATACAATTTTCGGCTCCATGTCGATTCGGCCTATGGAGGATACTTCCGCTTAGCCAGAAACCTGAGGCCAGACACGGCCAGAGAATTTTCTGCAATACCGGATGTCGACTCCATCGTCATCGACCCTCACAAACACGGCCTTCAACCTTATGGATGCGGGTGCATTCTGTTCAAAGATCGCCAGGTTGCAGCGATCTATCAGCATGAGTCCCCGTATACTTACTTCACATCCGCCGATCTTCACCTCGGTGAAATTTCTCTGGAATGCTCTCGGGCAGGAGCCTCGGCCGTTGCCCTCTGGGCGACAATGCAAGCATTCCCACTCCAACCGGATGGAGCCTTTGCACAGCGACTCGAAAAGTCGCGTACAGCGGCACTAACGCTGTACGAATGGGTTCAAAGCCAGAACTGTTTTACACCAATAATTGATCCAGAACTCGATATCGTGGTCTGGGCAGTCAATGCCGACACTGCATCGCAGGCGAGTGAACTCGCCCAGCGCATCTTCGATGCGGCTGCCGAGGAACACGTTCACTTGGCGTTACTCACCCTCTCTCAAAAATTTGCAGAGAGCCACACGAAGATCAAACATTGGGACCGCACTGAAGTGAAATGCCTGCGTGTTACCGCCATGAAGCCGGAACACCTCGAAGCCATGCCAGAAATCCTGACCCACCTAACATCTGCCTGTCGTCGCGTCTTCTCAGCAAGCTAATATTCAATGTTATTTCGTGAAATAGCGTACAAGAACAATTCAAGAGTTGAAACACTCACACGCGAATGTAACCACGGCTTGCCTGTGTAGGACACCTCACGTCTCCGGTGTAGCTCCCCTCTCTCATTCGCCTTAATTCTAATCTCCGAAGGCAGAACCAGACCGCATCACTGGTGATTGTTCGAGAAGCCCCACTTCTGCACACTCATTAATCACCGCCAGCACATGCTCGTCGTGCTGATTTTCTCATTGCCTATTTTCTTAGGCATTAGGCGTTTGCCACCGGAAAATCAAAAGGCATCTGAAGCGTAAGATCAGCGTTTCTCCCGCGAAACGCTTGAGTTTCCAGCCACAACAACGTGTATAGGCCGCGAGTCAACCCGTCTACAACTCACATGCTCAAGAAGCAAATACATCGTCCAAGATCCGTTTGCGTGTAAACACGGCCAATAGAGTAAAAACATGTGTCAAATTACAACAACTCCCAAGCGAATGATTATAAAACTGAACACAAAACGACGTTAACCAATTGAACACCATAGCATTATGGCAATGTGAACATAGAAAGAATGTGAACATTGCGCCAGCCATCGGCCGATGAAATCAGTATTAACAGACCAGAAATTTGCAATTCACACATTGAATCACATCAATCATCCGATCAATAGGGCTGTCACAAAAGTCAATCGCAGCACAGAGGGACACACAGCGACGACTTAGAGGATGTGACTTCTGCAAAAACAACTGATCTGCTTAGCAAATGCAAAAAGGGAGTTATTGCAGCAGCCGGTGATCTGTCGCACCGGTGAAATCCATATTGGACCGCACAAGCGGTTCATCAGGCGATCGAACTTCTCAGGCTTCAATGCGTACTTCGCAAGCGAAGAGATCGAGAAGGGCCAAAGGGAGGCGGGAGTCGTACTCAAACATGAGTATGCACAACGAGGGGGCCATGGCAGGCCAGGCATCGCTCAACTGAAACTCGATTACACAACAGTAATCAACAGGTAATTGCCAATACCTGAATGAGATTCAGAAGAGAGGCCTACCTGTCAATTTCAAAAGCAACAAGAACGATCGTTCACTGCCAGCTGCATCAATTGCACAGCGAAACAGCAACAACAGCGAACGATCGCTCATCAAGTAACTGAAGAATAGCGTGCGACAGTGAAAAAACACAACATCATCCATGCTGTAGCATTATCACTCGCGATTTCTCAGCCCATTTTTGCCGATGGGCTGAACCCGCAGGATTCTTCAATCTTCTTTGCGCCAAAGATCCTTCCCAAAGAAGCAAATGAAGACACGCCTGTACGCACTCAAATCGCAAACATTGTTCCACCGGCGATTATTGAAGACGAAACGCCGGCACCAATTGAAGAGTCAAGCGAAGCAGCTGACAGTGGGGAAATCGGACCAAACCTGAACTTCGAGCCATCAAGACGATTTGGTCAGGCTCCAACCCAACAACAACGTCAACTTCCACCACTGACTTTTCTGCGAAACCAAGCTGTATTGATGGACAAAGGCGACGTCCAGATCGACGTCGGCCTGGTCTACACATACAACGAAGCCGACCTTCCTATCGTTACTCCAGCATTGGTAGTTGACGAAGCACAGATCCAGCAGCGAAACATTTTCGTTCCACTGACATTTCGTTACGGGATATCGCATAACCTGCAAACATCGATCCTGGTTCCTCTCGGCTACGCGCACGAACAAGTGACTGTTCCTGGCCAGGATATACGTAGCGACAGCGGACCAATCGGCGATGTCGTCGTCTCGTTAAGCTACGCACTTCCCAAACATGACCAATCCGCCTCGGATTTCGTTTGGACAAACACGCTCTCCATTCCATCAGGAGACGCGCCGTCACTCTGGCTACGACCTGATGCTGGACTCGGACGGGGCTATATGGAATACGGGTCCAGCCTGCTTGCGCTGCAACGCTATGACCCATTGATTGTGTTCGGATCGGTCGGAGCCCGTTACGGATTTGAAGACAAATTCGGTGGACTAAAAGTCACTCCGGGTCTGGCATTCGACTATCGACTCGGCGTGGGCTTTGGTGTCAACGAGTCTATCACGTTAAGTGCTCAGTTTATCGGAAGCTACGAAACGGAAATCGACGTCGATGGACTCTCGATCCCCGGCAGCGACCGAGACATCTACTCGCTTCGATTCGCTCTGACGAAAGCAGAAGAGCGTGTGAACATTGAACCGTTTGTCACGCTCGGATTAACTCAGGCTGCCAACGAAGCACAATTCGGAATTGTATGGACTTACAAATAAGACTCACGAACACCTGTTAAGAGATTCCCCACTAAGTGTTTTCCCCTGTATTGGCGGGACTGAAGCAATGAGATCCAGTCATAACACAGACCTTGCCGCGGCTCACACACGAGAGTTCGGATCAAGCGTCTCGGTACGAGTTCTCTGCGGAACGTTACTGCTGACACTTGCTCTCCAGAGCCAGGGATTTGCACAAACGAGAAACGCAAATCAGGTCATTTGCCGATCATGGGTGGGGATGAAGCAAGAACACATAGTCATGCAATCGTTTGACTACTCTTGCGGTGCAGCAACCATGGCAACATTGCTGACCTACTACTGGAACGACCCAACTGGGGAACAGGACATCCTGATCGATCTCGGCAATCTGTTAACGCACGAGCAGTTAATGGAACGCCAGGAGAACGGGTTGGCCCTGACCGATCTTAAACACATTGCGATCAATCGCGGATACCGAGCAGAAATCGGGAAACTCGACAGCGTACATAATCTCTACGAGTTGAAGGTTCCCGTTATCGTTGCGATTTCACCAAACAATTACAACCACTTTGTTGTCCTGCGTCGTGTCGCTGGAAACAAAGTTTTCCTTGCGGATCCCATCCGTGGAAACATCAGCTACACGGTAAGTGAGTTTTCAAAGATCTGGATCGCTAACACGCTCCTCGTTGTCCTGGATAAAGAGCTCGATCAATCGAAATATTCACGCCTCACTGTCCCATGGAGAGAGCTTGACCCACAACGCTCTAACCGGGAGTTCATGCGTCGCAGATTTGATCCCTGGAGTCCTTGATCAACCAGAAGGACTTATCAGCTAAGTCAATATCATGAGTCGATCAAACAACAACGTATCGACTCATCATTGAAACCCATCACGGGTTCATAACAAAGATGTTCATACTCACGGGTGAGGTCGTGGTTATGAACCGCTTGCGATCAATCCTCACTGCCACCGCGTGACTGTCACACAGGAGGCACGGTGTGGTTTTTGACTCGCACAGGAATGTTTTTCAACTACAAGAAGTAGGGGGCCCACATGTTCGGACTGAAGAAAATGAGTTTGTTGATGGCGGTCGTCAACATGGTCGGAATCCAGTACGCCAACGCTGGTGAACCACAAATCAACTGCAACCTGAATTCTGTGGATTGTGTTTTCAACGACGCAGCCCCATGCAATATCGATGAGTGCAACAACGATTGTTGTGACTCTGGTGGATTCAGAGTTTTCGCTGGAGCGGAAGCTGTCTTCCTGAACCCAAACTTCAAAGGCGATGCATCCGCCGTCATGGTGAACGGGGTTGAAACCCGATCACGAAACCTGAGTGGCTTCTACGCATCTCCACGAGTCTGGGCCGGTGTTCACTTCGGTGACAGCCCTTACTTCGCACAGGTACGATACTGGGAACTGGAAGCACACGAAGGTTCAACGGTTGAAAGCCTGGCTTTCGCATCTTCCGCAATGGAACTCCGCACCTTCGACTTCGAATTGGGGCGTAACTTCTTCATGGACGATTGTGACCGCCATATGGCAATCACCTTCGGGGGACGCTATTCCGATTACGAAACAACTGATTCTGTCGCAGCCAGCGAATTCAACGGACAGACAATCTCTTCCGCATTCGCGAACTCAATCAACCAGTTCGACGGAACAGGTCTGACAATGTCCTTCTTGGCGAGTCGCCGCATTGGCTGCTCAGACTGGCACCTGTTCTTCTCAACCCGACACTCGTTCGTGTTCGGCGACGTTCAAGCTGGTGCGTTCACACAAGCTTCTTCAACATCTGCCACTTCCGGAGCATACTCAATTAACGGTGCAATCAACGGCCCATCAGACACAACCCTGTACACCGGTGAATTCCAGTTCGGTACAGAATGGCGAAAAGAACTTGCCTGTGTCCCAGCCGAAGCATTTCTCCGACTTGCCATCGAATGGCAGATCTGGGATGCAAATAATAATGGCCGCGCCGGATCAGCCAGCTTTGCTGACGTGATCGACAACGGAACACTCGTTGGATCCTCAGCAGCAGTTGCTAACTCAGGCCCACTCGCTGTCAACCTGTTCGGCTTCAGCGTCGGTGCCGGAGTCAACTGGTAATCCAGTCTCCAAGTCCACCTAAATCGAGAACACCTCACCTTGCCATCAAGGTGAGGTGTTTTGCTTTTTACAACGCCACCAGAACAGCCCAACCTGGAACGCCAAACAATCTTTCTCCACACGATCACCTACAACAACAACAGCTTCTTACGCTTACATCATTCCCATACGCCAGAAATAACCGGCAGCAAACATCCACAACAAAAAAGCGAGAGTAAACGGATCACAGGCGACACGAGATTGTCGCTGAACGGAGGCCGATAACAACACCGGAGGTGGTTTCAAAACTGACTGCTGCATGGATCTGGGAGGGCGAAGCTCCTGCTGAGCCGCATGAGCGATCACACGGTCTCTGGCTTACGGCTCTCCCGGTTGAAACGACCTCCAGTGTACTTTCAAGAAGCGTCCTGGCTTCTCACACGCGATACATGCAGCACCGTCTAATGAATTGCTCCAAATCATTTCCAGATACCATGCAGCGTCTCTAACATGCGGCATTCAGCTTTCTTCTACGAGAAGTCTGCTATCAGGCCACGCAATAAACCGAGACGGTCCTGCCGCAGTACGACTACCCAAAAACAAAAGAAAACACCTCACCCTGACTTCAGGATGAGGTGTTTTTTCATTTCCGATTCATGCAACTTCGACCAACAAATTAGTTGGTGAATGAAGCTCCACCAGCAACTGAGAATGCAGTGAATGGACCAACTGCTGAGTATGATGCTGAAACGTTAGCACCAACAGTTGTTCCGAAGTTCCAGTTGACGTAACCGTTTGTTGAAGTTGAACCTGCGGCATTGAAGAGGTTTGTTGAGGCTGTGCTCTGTCCCCAAACCAATCCCTTAGCGCGAACTTCCATACCCTTTGCGTTGGAAACTGGCGCCATCTTTCCCAGCCCGATTGCAGACAGAGAAGAGCTTGAAATTTCGCCAGCTGAAGCCTGAGCAGCACCGAAACCCAACACAGCAGCAGCCAAGATTGCGTACTTCATGTTCACGTCTCCACATTCAAAATAGTTACCATAGTGAACGAAGTATAACAACAACTCACGTCCACTACAGATAGGCCCTAATAGCACTCCGGCTGGCAACCTCATTGCCGCGTGTGCCACACGTAAGAAAGACTAACAGACACCAAGGCACTGTCAACATGCATAGCCTAAACAAAATACAAAATAACAAAATTATCCATCTTCACATATGCGACACATTTTCGGCACAAATTGCGGTAAAACCACTGCACGCGAATGATTCGCCTGCGCTCATTTCGAGCCATCGCACACGAAGAAAAGGCAAACACTACGCAACAACAAACAATAACACATAGCACAAAAACATAGCACTAACAAAACCCCAATAACCATACATCGAGAATCAAGAAAAACCACAAACCACCAAAGAACCATACAGGACGTCCACTCACCACACAGCAGCACCGACAACCGAGAGAACAAGAATCAAGCAACGGCTATCGCCAAGCGTAAATGCACCTCCACCATCCGCACGGCCACCATTGCAGAAGAGAAACGCTCCAACTCCGTTCCCTGCGTTCAAGTTGCGGATCTCTGGAGCCAACCCTTTCAAATCTGCTATCCTTGATGCAACGATACGCATTTCCACAGACGTGCGTCCTCGTGCGGGACTCACACCCGACAACCAACCTTCCTCCCCCTCCTGAGATCAAAACAGCAAGCTTGCAAGCGTTTTCAAGTGCATTCGCTGCCAACGCCACCAATTACCAGAGTCACAGAACATCCCGGAACCTCGAGAAAGAGAGACGGAGTCCATGCAAACTGGAATTCTTCGATTACTGACTGGCCTCGCCTTACTGGTATCCGCACAGGCAGGATACGCTGACACAGCGAAAGTGTTTCGAGCAGGAGCTGCCACAAGCAACATTACTCCCTACCTTGGCGCTCCGATCGTGGGCGGTTTTGCTCCGATTCCGTCAAAGAATGTGCATGATGAACTCCACGCCCGTTGCCTGGTCCTGGACGATGGAAACACAAAACTGGCCATCGTAGTTTGTGACCTGCTCGGGATTTCCCCACGAATTTCAACAGACGCTCGAAAACTAATTGCAACAAACGTCGAGATTCCGGAATCCAATGTCCTGATCTGTGCCACGCACACCCACTCCGCCTCCAGTGCACTTGGGGACCGGTTCAACGCAGCCTTGCCTCTTGACGACTATCAGCAATTGATTGTCCGCCGTATTGCCGACGGCGTCGCCCGCGCCAACCAGAACCTGCGCCCTGCAGAATTGGCCTACGGCTCGATCGATATTCCAGATCACGTCTTCAACCGCCGCTGGTACCTCAAGCCAGGCACCATGCCAGCGAATCCGTATGGAAACACCAATGACAAAGTCAAAATGAATCCCGGTGTCGCCAACCCAAACCTGGTAAAACCTGCCGGGCCAACAGATCCAGCAGTCTCTATTATTGCTGTCCGAGGAGTTGACGGAACTCCCATCTCCACATTCGCCAGCTACTCGTTGCACTATGTCGGAGGCGTTCCTTCAACTGAAATCTCAGCAGACTACTTTGCCGCATTCGGCGTCCACATGGACCGCCTCGTGAACAAGCCTGACCAGTTCCCTCCGTTTGTTGCCATCATGGCGAACGGAACAAGCGGCGACATCAACAACGTTGACGTCCAGAATCCACGACCACGAATGCAGAGCTACGAGCAGATCAACAACGTCGCCAAAGACATTGCTGAAAAAGTTTATGCAGCCACGCAAAGCATGAAGTACGAGAAGGACCTCAAACTGGCTGCTGCCTATCGGGAAACCCACAAGGTCAAGAACCGCCTTCCAGACGACAAAATGATGGAATGGGCAGAAAAGACTGTCGCGGCAGGCCCTCAACGCCCAACCGACCTGTCATACATCTATGCTCAGCGAACCCTGAATGTTGCAACCTCTCCTGAATTCGCGGTCCTTCCGCTGCAGGTATTGAAAATCGGCGGTCTCTGCATCGGAACCATGCCTTGCGAAGTCTTCGTTGAAATCGGACTCGAATTCAAAGAGAAATCGGCAATCAAACCATCATTCCTGATGTCACTGAGCCACGGCTACTTCGGTTACCTGCCACCTCCTCACCAGCACGACCTGGGTGGATACGAAACCTGGCTGGGAACCAACCGGCTTGAGCGTGATGCTTCCGTGAAAATGCTCGCGGAATTGTTCGAAATGGTGAACGAACTTCAGAATTCAGGTGAAGCCACAACCACTCCGGCTTCCAAATAAACTGACACTTTTCAATTCAACATTCGCAAGTGGCCGAGGGAACTCTCCTTCGGCCACTTGCCTTTTATGTCAATCTGCATTGCAATAAACGACGGTTCTGTCATCGTCCTTGTACAAGACACTCCGAGTCTCCCATCACTATTGCGTTCGCTCGCACATCTGAATCGGCGTCAGGAAACCATCACCACATGGCTGCGAACACTGGCTATTTCACAGAGTGGATGAACTCTCTTGGAGCATCCGCACTTCCTCTATGGCAAGCCGCTGTTCTGATTTTCGTTTTACTGCTCTCCATTTCCGTCGGATTGATTCTTCGACAGAATCACTCAGGCTCCAAACAATGGACTCCCGCCGAAATCCTTCTGGTACTGATCGGGGCCGTCGGAGTTCTTCTGCTTCGTATTCCGGCAATGGCACATGTTGGGGGAGGGTTCGACGAATCGCTTTGGATCGCCGGCGCCCTGACACTGCAACATGACCCGCGATTCTGGATTTCCTTTGACGGCACCACCTCTGGGCCACTGACCGTTTACCCGCTACTTCTTCCTGCGATTTGGGGAAGCGTTGCCAATTACGGGTTCACTCGACTCTTCACCGCCCTCATCTGGATCGTCATCACCGCCCTGCTCTATGCCTCGCTCAAACGGATTGCTGACCGGAAAGTAACAGCGGTTTTAATTGGATCACTCTTTGCCGTTTTGGGTGTCTGCAATGCGGTTGACTACGTGACTTACAACGGCGAGCACATTCCAATTCTGCTACTAACCAGTGCGTTCTGGCTTCTTGTTCGACAAGACCATGGTCAGCGTTTCACAATACTTTCTTGCAGTCTCATCGGAATTCTTCTCGGCGCTGCCCCTCTCGGGAAGCTTCAGATCGGCCCACTGGCATTCACATTGGGTCTCTTCGCACTGTACATCGCCAATAACATCAAAGCCCGAGTTGCACTGATCATTGGAGCCCTGATCCCGATCTCTGCGTTGACGTTTTATCTTTGGCGAGAGAACAGTATTTCAGACGCATGGTTTCTTGCGGTCACAACAACGCTGGACTACTCCGTCGCCTCCTCAAACAGAACCTGGTTACAACGCCAGTTAGGGCTCCCTGAAATTCTGGTTGCCAGTATCGACACCCGGGTTTTCTTCCCTCTGCAATTTCTGCTGGCATTCCTTGGCATCTTCGGACTGATCAAAGTCTGGAAGCAGACAACAGTTTCCAAACCATTCCTTATCATCTCTTTATTGATGATCGGCGTTGCATGGCTTTCAGTCTGCCAGTCCGGAGCAACATTCTATCACTACCTGTTGCTGTTCATTCTGCCGCTCATCAGTTGGAATGCGCTGAGTTGGAGTGCGATCCTGAACGGACTGAATTCCCAACATGGCGCCAATCTGCCTTGGGCGTATCGCAACATTCTTTATGCAGTCACATTGCTGATTATTCTCCCGGTACTGCCGGCAATCAGCCGCGGAAGTGAACAAATCCCCAAGAAGGGTGCTCCACTCCCCGTCGTCTGGACGACTCGGGTCAGTGAAGCAATTTCCCAAATTGCGGGACCATCAACAAAGCTCACAATCTGGGGACATCGCCCGGAACTCTATGTCCAATGCAATCTTGCATCGGGAACACGATATGCATACCCGCACGCGATGCATGTCCCATGGTCGAATGTTCCTCGTCACCTTCAGTTGTTTCTCCACGATTTGAAGAAGCAGCCCGATCTGATCTTTGTCGAAGTTCCTACTGCCAAGGACTCCCTTATCGAAGTCCCGCCTCTCAGTCAGTTTCCAGAACTTGAGGCCGAGATCCATAATCGATTTGAACTAAGAACCACCATCGACGGCGTGCGTATCTGGGTTTCAAAACATTCCGACACAGACAAACCAGACACAAACAAAACCGCGAAACCGTAATCAAAGTACTGAAACTGTGGTCAGTCGGCCTGCATCACCATTTGACGAACGACTGCATTCGTGTGTGAAACGATAGAGTTCTTAAAACTCAGCGACGTTATAGAAATTCCAGAAAGAGCTCTTTATGGCCATTCGATTATTCCTGAAGACAATCTGCCTCCTGGTGTTCACAACACAATTGGCCCTGGCAGAAACTCCCGCCGGAATCCCCGGCGTCGACGAACTGATTCAGGCTGGCATTCAGGACAAAAAGATTCCCGGCGCGGTAGTTCTGATTGGCACCAAAGACCAGATTCTGCATCGCAAAGCCTACGGCGCACGCCAGATTCTTCCGACAGAAGAACCAAACACCATCGAGACCATCTATGACCTGGCATCGTTAACAAAACCTGTCGCCACAGCAACGAGTGTGATGCTGTTAATGGAACGAGGGAAGATCGATATCAATGCTCCCGTCTGTCATTACCTTCCGGAGTTCACAAGTCATGGAAAAGACAAAATCACGATTCACCACTTGCTGACTCACACTTCTGGCCTGATTGCGGACAACCACATCAGAGACTACCAGCAAGGAAAAGAGGAGGCATGGAAACGAATCTGTGACCTGAAACTCGTTGCCCCTCCTGAAGAGAAATTTATCTACTCAGATGTCGGCTTTATCACGCTTGGAGTCCTCGTCGAACGTGTCTCTGGAATTCCGTTAAACGAATTCGTTCAGCAGAACATTTTCAATCCTCTCAAGATGGTAGACAGTTCATACCAGCCTGACGCATCGCTGATTGGACGAATTGCTCCGCAGAATCAGGAGAACAACCGTTGGATTCGTGGAACCGTTCACGATCCGAGAGCAAGTTTGATGGGGGGAGTTGCCGGACATGCAGGCACATTTGCAACGGCAGATGACTTGAGTCGTTATGCCAGAATGATTCTGAACAACGGCTCGCTGGACGGCGTACAAGTACTGGCCCCGGCAACCGTCGCCGCGATGGAGAAATCCCATTCTGTTCCCGGCAACGGCCTGCGAACCTGGGGCTGGGACCGAAAAACCGGTTACTCAGGGAATCGTGGTCAGGGGATGAGCGACATGGCCATGGGCCATGGTGGATTCACTGGCACTGGCCTGTGGATTGATCCTGAACTGGACCTCTATGTCATCGTGCTGAGCAATCGACTTCACCCGGAAGGAAAAGGAGCCGTGAACAAAATCATCGGCGAGATCGGTACCGCCGCCGTCAACGCAGTGAAACAGAACAAAACCGCCGCTCAGTAGAGAAGACGAACGAGACGAAAATAGATCTCCACCAATAACAACAGGTCCCCTGCTGTGAGTTCATCAGCAAGGGACCTGTTGTTTGAACAACTCCGCGATCAGCGATCTGCCAGGGCTTATTTTCTGGATTGCAGATAAGCAAGCAAATCTCGCAACTCGGTTGGGGTCAACTGGCGATCGAGACCTGCTGGCATAATTGAAGTGCTTGATTCGCGCTGCTCATCAATATCCTCGCGAGAAATTCGAATCTCCTGCAAATCCTGGGTTTTCAGTGTGATCGTGTCGGTGGTCTCTGAACTGATGACTCCTTGAATCACCTTTCCTTCGACGGTCACAACCAGCGTTGTGCGATATCCGTTCACAAAACTCGCACTTGGAAACACAATCGCTTCCAACAGGTCTTTCGCTGTCCGACTTGCTCCAATTGTCGTCAGGTGAGGCCCAATTCGACCACCAAGGTCTCCAACTGCATGACATGAACCACACGCCGCCTTCTGCCCAAAGAAGACAGCACGTCCGGCGACAGGATTTCCCCCTTCCATCAATGGAGCGAGTTCGACCAGTCGAGCTTCCTGTGCAGCGGCATCAATCCCCAGCTTCTTGAACAATGGAACCGCTGCCTGACGCACTGATTCCGGATAGCGACGGAGAATCCCGAGCAACTCATCCGGAGAGACACTTGCCGAAGAATCGGA
>JBEBTF010000005.1:0-49442 GCA_040393865.1 Planctomicrobium piriforme
TGTGCTGAGCTTGAATTTGCCTTCCGCATCCGATTTGCCCACCGCAATCGGACCATTTTCAGGAGTGAAAGTCACACTCGCTCCACTTAGTGGGTTTCCTTTGAACAAGACTGTTCCTTCTGTTTGCGCAAGTTCAGGAGCGTCTTTCACCCCTCCACACCCGACCAGAAGCAACACGACAACGAGAACGGAATGTTGTAATCGCGTTTTCAATGGAATCTCCGGTGTCAATGATGATGATTCGCTGAGTCAGGTACACTTCTCATCCGAAAATGCATGGCCTCGTCAAGAACCGCTAACTAGAGCACCTTGCAAAATCATTTCCACACTTCCGCCACGCGGAGAGTTGCTTTTCATCTATCGAAACGGCCGCTGCGCGGGCACTCGGTAGAGCAAACTGCTCTAAAACTGGCCAATCACTTTCCCGTCAGCGCGCCCTCCCAAAGCCTGATATGTCTGAGCGTGATCAATGTTCTCACTGAGAAATTGAACGCTTCCGTCAACAAACAGAAAGAATGCGCCGCCTGTGTGGTTTGAACGAAAGCCGAATGAGTAATTCCAATTGTCTTGTGCAACACACGCCGGATCGGTAATCCGCCGATCCTCGCCGAGCAGATTGCACGTTGTGTAATCATTGATCGGAGTCAGAGTCTGACCTTCGGCATTACAAACGGATTGCGAGAATGCCCAACTGCCACGGCTGGCAGCGAGGCAACTTGGGATCACTTCCCCTACCTGAATTGTGTTTGACGTTCCATCTGTTACGTCTGCCATTCGAATTGACGCCCCGTTGCGTGAGATCATTCCGGAAAGTTCCG
This sequence comes from Planctomicrobium piriforme, assembly GCA_040393865.1. GTDB lineage: Bacteria > Planctomycetota > Planctomycetia > Planctomycetales > Planctomycetaceae > Planctomicrobium > Planctomicrobium piriforme_A. Next base: position 819 of record JBEBTF010000005.1, read on the forward strand.
AACGAACCAGCGTCGCTCCGTAGTTCAATGTCTTCTCACGATACTGATTGAATGGCTGGCATGCGGTATTCGTCGAGTTCGTCAGCTGCGATCCCATTGATCCACCATAATTCCCCTGAGCCCAGCGAGACCTGGTCTCTGCATAAGAGTCGCTGGGGCAGATAACGTGCGGCAGGACAATTTCACGCAGCTGTCGTGTTCCATCAATTTTCTGATACGGAACATTCCCGTGCGTCGCGGGAGAGTCGTAATCAGTCGCTGGCAATCTGGTCGAAAGATCCAGCACGTTGTAGAGCGCCCCCTGATCAACAAACGGCAAGATTCTGACCTGCCAGCTGACGTTTGGGCGAAGATCACGGCTGCCCGAAGCCCCGATCGCAAACATCCCATACACATCATGATAGTTCTGGAGCGCAAGCCCCATCTGCTTCAAATTGTTCTTACACTGACTGCGTCGCGCGGCTTCTCTCGCCTGCTGAACCGCAGGTAAAAGCAATGCAATCAGAATCGCAATAATGGCAATGACCACGAGCAGCTCAATCAACGTGAACCCGCGATTGCCAACCAGCTTCGAACGAGAATGAGAGAGCATGGAACCGACTCCAATGTGATCACATTCAAACAACATTCATGGCATCGAGACATCAGACAAACCGTTTACAAACATCAACTACAAGAGAGACGGAAATTGTTTAGAACTCACCGAGAGTCTTCCCATCGGACCGCCCACCTAAGCCTTGATAGGTTCGGGCGTGATCAATGTTCTCACTAAGAAACCGCACCGAACCATCTGCCAGCAGGAAATGGGCTCCGCCTGTATGCGTCGAACGGAACCCGAAGGAATAGTTCCAGTTATCCTGTGCTTCACATGCTGCGTCGGTAATTCGTCGCGCCGATCCCAGTAACGGGCATGTTGTGAAGTCATTAATCGGAGCCAGTGTCTGACCTTCTGCATTGCAGACGGATTGGGAATATGCCCAACTTGCTCGACTGTCTGTCAGACAGACAGGAACAATTTCCCCCACCTGAATTGTGTTGGAAGTACCGTCCTTCACATCACCGATACGCACATGCGCCCCGTGCCGGGACATCATCCCAGAAAGGTTCTGGCGTGTGTGTGTCTTCCCCCAGTCCGGGCTCGTCTTCTCAGCATAGATTTGAAATGGCTGGCAAGCAGTGTTAAAGCTCGGCGACCATTGAGACCCCATCGATCCTGAGTAGCTCCCTTGCGCCCAATCTGTTCTTGGGATCGACATTCCGTCAGACGGGCACGTCATCATCGGGATCGCGATTGACCGCAGCTCCTTTCCATCAGACAGAATCTGACGTGCAACGTTTAAATGGTTTGAAGCAGCATAAGAAGTTGCAGGCAGCTTTCCGTCCATATCAAGCTGATTATAAAGCGCCGCTTGCTCCAAATAGGGAAGCACTCGCACTTGCCAACTCACTCGTGGCGCCCAGTCGCGGTCTCCTGTTCCACCAATTGGGAACATCCCGTATGTGCTGTGATAGTTATGCAGCGCCAGACCGAACTGCTTGAGATTATTCTTACACTGACTGCGACGAGCCGCCTCTCGCGCCTGCTGCACCGCTGGCAGTAATAGTGCAATCAGAATCGCGATAATCGCAATCACTACGAGAAGTTCGATCAGAGTAAAAGCGGATTTCCTCGTCTGCACCCGGACACTTCTGGTCGACATACAGACCTCCCGAAAGACGTGTTATCGGAGACGCGAGGAGTTGGAGCGGAGAATTCCGCACTCCCCCTGATATTGCGTCATTTTTTTCAGCTGCGAATTGAACAATCGAAACAGAGACAGCCATTAAAACATGAGATCAGGCGAAACACTTCGAGCACCAGAACCTGACAAACCACGAAGTTGATCTGCCACCGCCGAGATGTGATCAAAAGTCAATTAACGTGACATGAAGTCAATGTAAATTCCCAGTGAAGATGTATCAGCAACTATCGAAACATCCTCAACACCATTACCATCATGAGATTGAGATGAATGAAGATGAATTTTTTCTGTCGTCCGTGCCAGACTCACAAATTGACTTTAAATCACCTTTGTTTCCATCAAAGATATCAACACGAAACCATATGTCAACAACAAGACCACGGGGCAGGACAAATCGTCATTTGAACTCACTCTGTGGCAGGGAGAAATTTCAGCCACACTCCAGCAAAAGATCAGGTCGGCTCGCCTGGGAAATGCATTCCCAAACAGGGGCGTCCAACGAGCCGCGAGACACGTTAGACAAATCGATATCGAAGTCTGACAAGGTGCGAGAGTGAAGATCAGGAGCCTCTTCCCAGGCTCTGTAACGGGAGGCAGACTTGAACTCAATTCTTGATCATCAGAGCTCTCAACCACAGACAGATTGTGGCGACCTTGAGAGGGACTGGCAGGCTCTGAGATTTCGTCGTGCACAGCAGAGAATTCTGCTTGCCACAATGTTTTGCTATCTCTTTTACTATACCGGGCGACAGGCGTTTGGCTTCGCTATTCCCGGCATTGAACAAGAACTCAAAATTAGCAAGACAACATTAGGATGGATCAGTACATCGATGCTCTGGTCTTATGCTATAGGGCAGGCCATCAATGGAAACCTCGGTGATAAATACGGCGGGAGGCTCATGATGAGCCTCGGGGCGTGGCTCTCGTGTGCATTGAACTGGGTTGTCAGTTTCGGGCAGGGAACACTCTCTATCGCCATCCCCTGGGCGGCAAATGGTCTGGTTCAATCCATGGGCTGGGCACCTGGCAGTCGGGTGCTCGCCAATTGGTGGAGCCATGCAGAACGGGGACGCGTCTATGGAGCCTATGTCTTTGCTGCAGGCTCAGCGTCAGTGCTGACCTATGTGTCATCAAATCTCATTCTCACATATCAACTCAACTGGCGCTGGATCTTTCGTACACCAGTCCTTTTACTGCTTGTCGGCGGTACGGTCTATTACCTCCTCGTGCGGAATCGTCCTCAGGACCTCGGCTTCGCTCCGATTAAAGAGGAGACAGATAACGACAACGAATCTCCGGAGTCGGCCTCCAATGCAGAGGCACCGGATTCAACATCAGATGAGGCAGATTCCGTCGGAGAAACGCTGGGGGAAACTGTGGGAGAGCGTTATTTTAGTGTGCTTTCCAACTGGCGATTCCTGATTGCCAGTATCGCGATTGGATTTCAAAGTACAGCCAGATACGGATTACTGATCTGGGTGCCGGTTCACTTTCTTGGTGTCGACTGGAAATCCGATCCAACAAGCGGTTGGGTCAGTACCGCGCTCCCGGTCGGAATGGCTCTCGGGGCACTGGCCAGCGGGTGGATGTCTGACAGAATTTTCAACGCAAATCGCTCGATCCCCATCACGCTGTTTATGTCCCTGGCCGCAATCTGTTCTCTGGGAATGTCGTTCCTGCCGCTGTCCTCTGCATGGAACATTCCCCTGCTGTTCCTTTGCGGATTCTTTGCGTACGGCCCTCAATCGGCATTCTGGGCGTTGTGTCCGGATCTTCTTGGAACAAAGCGTGCAGGCACCGGCACTGGGATCATGAATACCTTTGCCTATGGATTTGCTGGATTCGGAGAACCGTTTATTGGTTGGATGATTGAATCCAACGGAAATCAGACGGAGCAAGTTTTTTACATTGTCGCTGTGGTCTGCCTCGCAAGTGCCTTCTGTGCTGCGTTCATCCGCCGTTAAGCAGGTTCGGTCTGTCACTTGACTGCACAGACCATCATTTTAAACAGCGATCGCGAATACGAATTGAGACGAGAAACGTAGGTTGGCTGGCTCTGTCAGAATCATCCTGTGGGGCGTTGTCACTATTCACCCACAGATCGTTAAACAGAATCTTTTCGCCTATTTGATGGGTTCGTTGAACCGGTACAAAGGCAGATATCGATAGTAAACTTCGAGGCTCAATGTCGCGATGGCCGTTGAATACATGCGCCCGCCATACCCGCCCCAGACGTCGTGCGGATCCCAGCTTCCGGTGAGTGGCCCTTCCCGTCGCTGATCCGCGACCAGCATGTTCCTGACTGCGGTATTCCACTGCTCCCATTCCGGGCCGCCATGCTGATACAAAGCCAGTGTGCCATAGTACCAGTAGTAATAATTCAGAGTGGTTTTACGTGGAAGATTTGCAACGATCACCTTCACGTTTTCCTGAATCACAGCAGCATCGTCCGTCATGCCAAGAATCTGACGGCAATACAATGTCTCGGCCGCAGCAGATGCTCCAGCAGCTTCTCTGGGGCGATAGCCTGCCAATCCTCCTGATGACCCGATGCGACGCTCCAGCAGAAATCGTCGCATCATGGCGATACGACGTTCTTCGATATGAATTCCTGCCGCCTGAGCGCTTTTCAATGCCATCAATTGCCAGCCGAAGATACTCATATCCCCTTCACGCTGCCCTTTGACATAACGCCAGCCGCCATCCACATTCTGAGTATCCAGAATGAAGCCGACGGCCAGTTCCAAGGGTTGTCTCAACCATTGGGCGTCTGGAGAATTTCGCGACATCGCGTAGGCTTCGGCAAGTGCGAATGTCGCCATGGCATGGCAATACATCGCTTCGTACTCGGTCGCGTCACCACCAAGGTAACCCGGCGTACTCCCCCAACCTTCTCCCCATTGTCTGGTTGATTGCTGGGAGACAATCCACCTCAAAGCCCGGCTGACGTTCGGGGAAAACTCGCCCTGATCAACAGTCTGTAACTTGCCCAGAAATGCAAGCACGGCCAGCGATGTGATGCCGACATCCGCATGGCGGTCGGAATCACCCACATCCAGCTGAGACAGCCCTTCTGGGCCGTACTCCCCAGCATGCCAATACCCGGCCTGATCCTGAACGGACGCCATCCATCGCAAGCTACGATCGACAGCATCTTCCGTTTCCTGAGACCCTCCGAACTTCAGCACAGCCTTGCCGCGTTCTTCATCGGAACGCAACCGATACGCAGAAGGCACCCGATTCCCCGACATCTGAGGTTGAAACGCATTCTCTGCGCGACTCAGTTGTGGCTCATCAGCGGGAGTGGCTGGCAACATCCCACGATCAGGGCTTGCTGGAGCCCGATTGGGAAAGGGAATTGGTTCCGGCAGGTCGGACGTACGCGGTTTCATCCGTCCAATCCCGGCCAGATCTCCCACAGGAGGAACTGCCTGCATTTCCATACGGCCACGCTGCGGATCAGGCGTCACAGGCGTTTCGACGGTGGCCTGTTGTCCCAGCATCTGCGGTGTTGGGCCGATCGGTGCCGGTCGGTCCGATCGAGACGTCATACTGTCCTTCGGATTACGAACCGGAGCCGTTTCCGTTGGCATCACCATCACATCTGTTGATTGACGGTCTCGCGAGAGTTCAGCCATCGCCTGATCGGCAAGTCCGCTCTCAGGGCGATTGAGTGACTGAGAATTCTCCGCTGGAGACGACGGCAAAGCACTTCGTTCCATTTGGGAAAGTTTCCCTTCCCCCGGCCGCGACTGTTGCGGGAGCGATTCGATTTTCACTTCCGGACCAGCCTGAGGCTCGGACCGCTCGACAAGCATCGATTCAGGGACTGCCTGTTGCGGCGTTTGCGGAGTCATCTCGGTTGGCTGCTGCCGGTCCTGAGACAATTGCTGTTGAAACGCGACTGGATCGGCAGGCTTCTCCAACGGCGTCGATGGGCTGACTTCAGGAGGATTGGTCAGCATCCGTTCCCGTTCTGCAGTGCTTGCAGAAGGAACAGTTCCGAATGTTGTGGACGTGACGTCAAACTCCGGAGGTTCGTTCGTATTGTGCTCGGGATCTTCGACATTCCCCGCCGGCACTGTTACCCGAATCGGTTCGAGTTCACGTACCGCCATGTTCAGCAATTCAATTGCCCGATATTCAGGAATCAGGGCGATGATCGAAACGACCATCAACAGGTGCATCGCGACCGAGAAAAACATCGACTTCGACGAAGTACGATGATCTCCCCACCGCGTCCCGATCATGGTCAGCAAGTGACCCGTTGCAAGAATCACCCCGAAGATGACCAACAGCACAAGCACTGGCTGCATCAGCGCAATCGCCAGCTTCACCAGTCGCCAGACTTCGACATTCAGTTGCAGTTCGGCGAGAATCATCCGCCTCCCTCCCCTTCAAGTCGATTGGCGAGTTGAATGTTGCGAATCCCGGACCTCTTACACAAATTCAGAACCGTCATCACATTCTGATAACGACCAGCGCCGTCTCCTCGAATCACGACGATCTGTTCTGCATATCGTTCCCGCGCACTGCGGACCTGAGTTTCCAGCTGTTCCAAAGTCAGCTGATTTGTTCCAACAAACACAGCACCGTTGTCAGCGATGTTGATTACCAGTTCGTCAGGCAGCGGCGTCAATGGCTTCGCTTCAGAGACGACAGGCAACTGGATCTCGTATTGCGTTTCGCGACGGCGGAACTCGGTGCTCACCATGAAGAAAATCATAATCAGCATCACGATATCGACCATCGGCGTGAGGATGAGTGTCGGTTCCTCAATTTGTTGGGTTTTGATCGGCATCGTTTGCGATATTTCAACTCAGGGGCAAGATCGTCTTCGATCTCGGCATTCTCTAAGGCCCAAAAATCTCTGCGGCCTGATATGAAGTTGTTTCACAACCGGGAGAGCGAGGCTCCTGCCGAGCCAGAGACCGCGTGATCGCTCATGCGGCTCAGCAGGAGCTTCGCCCTCCCAGATCCATGCAGCAGTCTGTTTTGAAACCACTTCATTCCAGGTATGCAGGAGGGCGCACCGATCCCGGTGCAACTCCTCTTGCTCACAACATCATATCGGCAAATTGGTTGATTCAGGAGTGTAAAACTCAAACTGAGCCCGACCGAGTTCGTCTCCCCCACCTCAAATGTCAAGAAGGGCAATCTAGGAAGACATTCCTCTTTGAAAATTCGGTTATGCCGGACTCTGCTGAAAACGTGACAGCCATTCAGCGACGGCGCGAACCAAGTGGTCCATCTCCGATGGGGTGTTGTAAAGGTGAGCAGAAACACGCAAAAGCGTTTTTTCTTTCCAACGAACAACCGGAACCTCAATCTGATGTTGCGCCCAAAGCCATCGCTGTAACGGGTGAACTTGCCCTGGCGGTGTGGAATCGTCATTCACCGGCAGTTCAACGGCCACCATCGATCCATACCATTCGTCACTGTCCGGCGAGATCGGTTGGGCCCCCACTTTTTCAATCAACTGTTGACGGACATATGCCGCCAGCTCATGAGTCCGTTTACGAAATGTTTTGGGACCAATTTCCTTGAAGAAGGCGATCGCGGCCGGGATCGCCAGATTCGGTGTCGCGTCGTACGTTCCTTGCCAATCGAATTCATCTTTCCAATTCGGCGCGTCTCCGTTCAGACTTCGTCCCCAACTGACGATCCCCGGCTTCAGGCCTTGTTTCAAACGGGAACGAACATACAGAAATCCACTTCCAAACGGAGCACTCAGCCACTTGTGACAACTTGCTGTATAGAAATCGCAGTCAAGTTCGTTCAGGTTCACCGGGACGAGCAACGGTGCATGCGGTCCATCAATACAGACCGGAATCTTCAGCCGTCTTGCGCGTTCGCAGACCTCTTTGACTGGCAGAATTAATGCGGTCGGTGAGGTCACGTGACTTATCACAATGAGTTTGGTGCGGGGGGTCACCTGTGACATCATCGCATCGACAATCGATTCCTTCGATTCGACAGGAAATGGAAGTCTGGCCAAAACCGTTCGTGCTCCGACAGCCTGACACTTCTGCCCCCAAATGCGGATCACAGCTCCATATTCGTGATCGTTCAGCAACACCTCATCCCCAGGTTCGAGGGCCACGTTGCTTGCAACCACATTCATGGCGAATGTCGCATTCGGCTGCAGAACGAGGTTGTCCGGCGAAGCATTCAGGAATTTGGCGAGCTCCGTCGTCGCTTCCCTGATCAATATTGGCATTTTGCGAACAAGGAAATCCATTGGATTCCCTTCCAACTCTTGCAACAGCTTCAGACGTTCATTCTGAACAACAACCGGCGACGGACCAAACGAGCCATGATTCAGATAGGTCACACCGGGAGTCAGTCGCCAGAGCGCACGCATTGAATCGATTGAATCATGAGATGCCGACTCAGAGACATGATTTTCAGACATGGAACGCAATTTCCTGCTTCGCAAAGCCCGTGTTCTGCTATCGACCCGTTTGGAACATTCCGGCTGGGGATACGATCAGAACAGCATCTTATCATCAGGGAATAGTCTTCAGCAGCCAATCCGAAAGTGAACTCAGAGCAGTTTGCTCTACCGAGTGCCCGCGCAGCGGCCGTTTCGACTGATGAAACGCAACTCGCCGCGTGGCAGAGGCGTGGAAATGTTTTCGCAAGGTGCTCTAAAAGGGACTCACAATCGGCCTCAACCTGATTCTGTCGGCATCTGTCAGCAGAATCTGTCAGCCAGAATTGACCTCATCTCGTCCCTTGGTTCCAATGAAGCCTGAACAGCAGTTGAGAACTCCTGAAACAGGATACGAATATGTTTGGACTCTTTGGCGGCAAAGACAGCAATATCGTCGCAGTCATCTTCGAACGGCGAGACTTGTACCAGATCAGCGGCCAACGAGTGAAAGGGAGTGCGGTTGCGAAAGCTAAAGATGGAGCGCGTGCTCATCCTCGCTGCATCTATTGGGCCGTCTTCAACCAAAAGGGCTCGATTACAGAATCCGGTGAAGGCTCCGGCAGCTTGCAGGTGCCAGGCGACACGTTGAAGAAGCTGGAACGCGAGCTTCGTTCCAACAAGTCTGTCCTCGAAGTTCTGAAGGCACTGGAAACAAAACAGACAGACAAAATGGCTAAGCCGCTGGTCTGGCACTGGTATCCGCCGCGCCAGATGCATGGTTCCGAAACCCAGACTCGCGAGTAACCTTTCTCGAACAGCTTGATGGAACTTGTCCGCAGCCAGAATCCACGCTGCGATTGAATCAGTTTCGTTGACGCAACCGCTTTGATGCACACTCCAACCTTTTGAAAAAGGGAAACCTTATGGCCGAAAACCGTAGAGATTTTTTGAAGGCGTCTCTGGCAGCAACCGTTGGACTCGGAGCACTGGCTTCCGTGAAAACCGCACAGGCAGCCGAAGCGGGTTCCAGTCTGATCAAACCGGGTCAGGTCATTCTGTTTCAGGGAGATTCCATCACAGACACCGGCCGTAGCCGCCCGACTGCTGATACCCCAAACATCAAGTCCACCTTGGGCAATGGCTACGCTTGGCTGGCCGCATCCCAGATTCTCGTCGATCATCCCGGCGCCGATCTGAAGATCTTCAACCGCGGAATCAGTGGAAACAAAGTGCATCAGCTGGCTGCACGCTGGGACGAAGATTGCCTGAAACTGAAACCAGACGTTCTCAGCATTCTGATTGGTGTGAATGATGTCTGGCACAAGTTGAATGGGAAATATGATGGCGATCTTAATCGGTATATCACCGATTACCGCAACCTGTTGAAACAGACAAAAGACGCACTGCCGGAAGTCAAACTGGTCATCTGTGAACCGTTTGTCCTCAAATGCGGAGCGGTCGACGACAAGTGGTTCCCGACCTTCGACGAATTCCGCGTCGCGGCAAAATCCATCGCCGATGAATTCAAAGCCGCATTCGTTCCATTCCAGTCAGCATTTGATCGTGCAGTTGAATACGCTGCTCCGGATGTCTGGGCGAAGGACGGTGTTCACCCTTCAGGCGATGGTGCTGCATTGATGGCCCATGAATGGCTGAAAGTGGTCTACGGAACCAAAGCTTGAGACAACCTCTCCAGCTCAATTCCATTTTGTAAATTCGAGCCTTCCTGCCGTTCCGAATACAGCAGGAAGGCTTTCTTTTTTGATCACTCCGGTTTTAACACGAATACTCTGCTCCCCCCCTTCAACATCCACGAATGCGAATCTGACACACCCCACTGAGTGGCAACTGTTGTCATTCGCGACACTTAAATCGTTAAGTCCGGTATCCCCAGCGAGTTCCTCAGATTCACAACAACTGCTGAAATCGAATAGAGCGGTGCGACTCGCACGGACGCTGTCAAAAGGCCTCATCTTATGTTGAGTTTTCGCAACAGACTTCAGTTTATGGTGTAGGGTTAAAGGGATCGGTTGAATTCCCACGAGTTCAACCAGCTCGGGTTCGACAGAATTCGCCAAACGCGACTGTCATTAGCGCGGACACATGAGTCAGCAATGTCATTTCAGACTCATGTCAGAAGTTTGTGCAACCGGACTATGATTGATTACCAGCGGCTAAAAACTGATCTGATGGGCCTCGGCCTGTTTGCAGTCGCGCTGTTTATGGGTTTGTCCCTGTACAGCTTCGACCCCGCTGATCCTCCGTCTACGCTGATGTACCCGCCACGGACCGACGCATCGAACTTGTGCGGGCCATCTGGTGCAATCCTGGCCTTTTCTTTGATCAATGCATTTGGTCTGGGTGCCTGGTTCCTACTGTTCGGGGTCCTGCTTGTGGACCTGTGGTTGTTCTCCCGAGATAAGGTCCGCGACCCGACAATCCGACTAATGGGGATTGGCGCGATGCTGGTCTCCATCTGCCTGCTCCTGCAACTGATCACCCCAAGACTTCCTCCAGCACCGCTCATTGGAAGCGGAGGCTATCTGGGAGCATGGGGGCGTGTCCTGCTGACCGAAAACTTTTCAACAGTGGGTTCGGTGATCATTGTCGGCACCATCTTCTGTGTCGGCCTGATGCTGACCACAGAGTCGTTGTTATTCGGCTTGATCATCAGTTCAATTCTGTTTCCATTGAAGGTCATCTCCTGGCCATTCCGACTTCGTTACGCAAACGTGGAAGCGGTTGCCGCGCCTCCTCCAGCAGCAATAAAAACTCGACCAGTAAACAAAGCATCCTCAACGGATAGCGGTCCAGCATCGCCATCCGTTAAAGCCGTTCCGGTGTCGGCTCCCCCAAAGCTGGCATCATCTCCCGCCAGCTTCAAAGTGAATCCCCCAATCAGCGCGAAATCGCCATCGAATTCGCTGCTGAATATGTTTCGTAAGTCTGAAGAACTGAACAACGAGAAGATCGATCTGCCATCGCTTGAATTGCTCGATGACGCAGAGGAATTCCCGTTTGAACTACTGGCCCAGAAGGCACAGACAACCGCGGCAACTCTGGAGAAAACATTCGACGAGTTCGGCTTGAATGTCAAAATCACCGAGATCGATACCGGTCCCGTGGTCACGCAATTCGAACTCGATCTGGAAAAAGGACTGCGAGTCTCCAAGGTCTCCAACCTTCAGGATGACCTGGCGATCGCCCTGCGCGTGCCTGCTATCCGCGTGGTCTCTCCGATCCCAGGCAAGAACACCGTCGGTGTCGAGGTCCCTAACGAAAAGCAGGTCACGGTCCGCCTGAAGGAACTGATTTCCGCATGCCGTGAACAGTCTCAGGAAATGCGTATCCCGATCTTCCTCGGGAAAGATGTCAGTGGACGTCCACTCGTTGTCGATCTGGCAAAGATGCCTCACTTGCTGATCGCCGGGCGTACAGGCACAGGGAAAAGCGTCTGTTTGAATACGCTGATTTCCTCAATCCTGATGACACGCTCACCAGATGACGTCCGCATGCTGATGATCGATCCGAAGATGGTCGAACTCAGCCCATACACAAAAATTCCGCATCTCATGAACCCGGTGATCACGGACATGAAGAAGGCGGAGGCGGTCCTCGCATGGGCTGTCGACAAGATGGAAGAACGCTACGACCTGTTGGCGAAAGTCGGCGTTCGTCACCTCGACAACTTCAATAAGCTCGGAAAAGAAAAAGTCCTCGAACGACTGGAGATTGATCCAGACTCCGACGAAGCGGATGCGATACCTGACCGGATGCCGTACATCGTCATCATCGCGGACGAAATGGCGGACCTGATGATGACCTCCGGAAAAGATGTGGAAGCGCACATCATCCGACTGGCTCAGAAATCACGTGCGGTCGGAATTCACCTTGTGCTGGCCACTCAGAAGCCAACCGTGGATGTCATCACAGGACTGATCAAATCAAACCTGCCAGCACGAATCTCATTCCAGGTCGCAAGCCGTGTCGACAGTCGCGTTGTGCTGGATGAGATGGGAGCGGAGCGACTGCTCGGGAACGGGGACATGTTGTACCTCGCTCCGGGCACAAGCAAGCTGACACGCGCTCAGGGAACCTACATCTCTGACGAAGAAGTCCATTCAATTATCGACTTCTACGAGCAGTTCGCCCCTCGGTACAGCGACGAAATTGAACAGGCAACGAAAGCCGCGATGCAGAACTCAGCCGCTGCGTCTGGCGATGGTCCTCGTGAACGTGACGATATGTATCAACAGGCAGTTGAAGTCGTCATTCGTGAAGGCAGAGGAAGCTGTTCACTACTGCAGCGTGCACTGGGGGTCGGTTATGGCCGAGCCGCGCGCATGATTGACCATATGGCAGAAGACGGAATCGTTGGAACTTACAATGGTTCCAAGTCACGCGAGGTCATCTGCACGCTTGAAGAGTGGGAAGACCGTCAATACAGCCAGTTGTAGACGCCAGGTGAGATGCAGAGAATCTCACCTGACAGATCTATTCGATTTTTGCAGCAGCCTGCTAGAGCACCCTGCGAAATTATTTCCATGCTTCCGACACGCGGCGAGTTGCGTTTCATCAATCGAAACGGCCGCTGCGCGGGTACTCGGTAGAGCAAACTCTCTAGCTGGCAGGGCGAATCACTGGCCAATACGAGTCATTCGACATTGAGCCTCCACCGAAACCAGAGTTCGATGTCCCGCCTGGATAGGTATTCTGTCCCCCACTTTGGGGCGCAGCTTGCATTCCGCGGCGATAGTCAGGCGGAGGCGTTGCCGCCCCGGTTGTCGGTTGCTGACCTTGTTTTTGCTGTGCTGCTTGCTGTTGCAAATACTGCTGCTGGGCCGCCTGCTGCTGCATCATCGCTTGCTGCTGTGCCTGTTGTTGCTGCCATTGAATATGTTCTTGCAGCGACATTGAAGTTGGCCCGTTTTGGGTCCGCAGTGCCTCGATCACAGATGGATCAGGAACGGCCTGTTGAGCATAAGGCCATGCCGGCGGAGTCACGCCACCAGCAGCCACTGGAGGATTCGGAGTAAAGGTCGGGCCTGTGCTACTGGGGTAGGAATACTGCGATCCTGCACTCGGCGACATTGGCGAATTGACAGGCCCGGTTGCCCAGACTTGCTGAACATTTCGGTTGAGCTGTTGACCAGCTTTCCATCTCTGGATCTCATACCCCTGCATCGCATTCCAGGATGGCGCTGGAATGTTACTGTTCTGCATTGTCTGGGTGTCATACTGGACAGCATTCCCATACTGCTGACGGGTCTGCATCGGTGTGATCGGCATTGGTGTCTTTATCCCCTGACTGAGTGTCGGAGGGGCGACTGGTGTCGAGTACGGCTGGAACGCCTGACTCAGATCCTGAATCGGCCGATCATCAGGCATGGCCCGATCAGGAGGTGCGATTCCCAGGCTTTGATAATTCATTGCTCCAGGCGGATGTATTGGGGTCGCTGGAATCGCTCCATTAAAGGTCGACGCTCCGCCAAAGCCCATTCCCATCCGAGCCGCAAGCCGACTTGCATCCGCATTGGTTGGACCGCCAGAGTTCGGGAAAGCCGTCGACTGAGCCATCGGGTTATTCATCCCGGTCATGCCCGGCGGCGGCAAATAGGGTTGCCCGGAAGCATTGCTGGCCGGTTGTCCTACCGAAGCTGGTTGCCTTGGCTGTTGCCCATTCGGCATCTGCTGGTTCACAAGAATCATGCTGTTGCTCCCGCCCTGCATGACAGGGTCATACAGACCTTGCCCAGCGGCGGAAACGACTTGCCCCTGAGGAACGATGCTGCCTGCTTGCGAGGGATTCCCTGCGACGCTGGCGGATGCCATTTGAACTCCACTCCAAGGCTGTTGAGCCGGAACAGAGTTCGCTGCCGCCACGGTATTGGCTGGCTGACTTACTGGCTGATTCGCAGACGCATTGGCAGGCTGAGCAGGCTCCGGCGACGATGCTGGTGCAGGAACTTCTGCTGATGCAACCTGAACTCCTCCAGTTGCAGGACCTGCGCTGGCAGGTTCGACTGCTGCTTTCAAGTTTCCTGAATTCACAGCCGCTGGGTCAGCAACTGCGGCATCTGTCGGCGTATTTGAGTTTGCGGCAACTGCGGCTGTCATTGCTGCTGGAACAGCTTTCCCGGCTGCGGCCATTGCTTCGCTCTCGGGAATTCGTGTCAACTTGCCTGTCTGGTCGTCCAGAAGAAGCGGGCCGGATTTGGAGTCAGTCGACCCACTCATTTCATTATCAATTTGGGCGAGCCGTTCACGTAAGTTGGCATTGTTGGCCGGTCGCCCTCGGAGTGGCCCGGCGTTCGGGGCCGGTCCAGCAGGTTGCCCTGCAACATCCTGCCCTGCCCCTTCGCGTTCGCGACGAGCACGTTCATACTCTTCCGTGAATTTTTCACCGGGAGTTTTCTTCTGCAGTAACTTATTCATCAACGACGTATGCGCGACTGTTGTGTCGGCAGCCGCCTCAGACGATTTTCGAGCATTTTCCGCAGCGGTTTGTTCGGCATCCGCGATGGACATCACTTTCGCGTAGGCTTCCTGAGCCTGCTCGACTTTGCCCTGCTTTGCGTAGACGTCGCCCAGATGCTTCTGAGCCTTTTGATTCGCGGGGTTCGCCTGCAACGCCATCAAAGAATAGCGTTCACTTTCAGATAAGCGGTTTTGGAGCAGATAAGAATATCCGAGATCACCAAGGATATCGGAGTTGTTCGGGTTCTGTACCAGAGCCTGCTGATAATGACGTTCGGCCTGCGTGTAGTTCTTTTCCAGGTCTGCCACGATTGCAATTCCGTGATGCGCCTCGGAATTCTGAGGGCTACGTTGCAATACGTTCTGAAAATGCTCTTTCGCCTGAGTCAATCGCTGAGGCTGATGGTCGGAATACCACGCAGCAATTTCACGTTGACCATCCTGAATGCTTTTCCGGATCGCCGCGTTATCTGCAGTCGATCCATTCTTCGCTTGTTCTTCCTGTGCAACAGATTTCGACGCCTTCCCTCCCTTTGATCCCCAACCGGTCAGATGAGACGTGGTACTACATCCGGTCACAAACACCGTCCAAAGCAGCAGATATTTAGCTGTACGGTTCATGAGGACTTAACCAGACGGGAATAGGCAACGGCAATAGGGGAAATGATCGAGATCAACGATTCACGTTAGCACAGAATGCAACAGAACCAATGAGAACGGAAATGCGTTGGTGAGGCTGTGTTTCGAAGGAACGAACCACGAGGTGAAAAACGTGCGATTCCAAATAAATTCAGAATCGTCAACCTTGTGAGCCATCCACGAAATCCTGTTAAAATTGCAGAAATTCGCAGTGAACTCCAAGTTTGAGGCTGGTTTCTAATGAAACTTTGAAAAGCTGTCGAGATCGACTTTGAGAGGAGCATTCCGCAAAAGTGCAAACAGCTGTGCCAGATGCTGCTGACGCCCCCAACAGAGGCCGTTCGCTCGAAAAAACGTGAATCCACGGCAATCGGCAGAAAATGCAGGTTCAACTCAACCCGATCAGGCAACATGAGTTACCGGGGCCCCAATCAGAAAGAATCAATCTTTACGAAATTGCCGGAGTCAGGCGGCTTTACCAATTCCCCTGAGGTTCGCAGTTGGCTTATCGTGCCAGTTTCGTTACGTTTGCGGAGTCTTGTATCAGGTGCTCTCCTTGCCTGATCCGACATCCATGTCCCGTCGACGGAAGTGAATCGAAAGCAATTCGACATCTGCCTGAAACCGTATTCCCAAAGACAGCAGGCAGAACACGAGAGACAGTTCCATGCGTATTCTATTGGCGAGTTCAGAAGCAGTTCCATACGCGAAAACAGGCGGGTTGGCCGACGTTGCCACCGGCTTAGCCAAAGCGCTGTCTGAAGCAGGTCATGATGTCAGTCTGGTTCTCCCGCTGTACCGACGTTTTATTCCCGAACAGAAACGGGGAGAGCCGGTTGCACTGCTGGACATCGAAATGCGTCAGGCCACAATCCGGGGCACCGTTCGACGAGCACTCCTCACCGGAACAAACGTCGAAGTCCTGCTTGTTGATCAGCCGACCTTCTTCGACCGTCGCCACCTCTACACCGAAGGGGGGCAAGATTACACAGACAATGCCGAGCGTTTCATCTTCTTCAGCCGGGCGGTCATGGAGATCGCCCAGACCCTCACTCGACCAGACATTATCCATGTTAACGATTGGCAGACCGCGCTGATTCCTGCACTGGTCCATGCCGAACGAATTCGCAGTGGACGGTTCGTGAACACAGGCACCGTCCTGACGATTCACAACATGGCTTTTCATGGGCAATTTGCCGACTGGCAAATGGAACTGACAGGTCTTCCACAGGAGTACTTCAATTGGAAGCAGATGGAACACTGGGGCCACCTCAACCTGCTCAAATCCGGAATTGCCTTTGCGGATATGATCACCACGGTCAGCCCAACGTATGCGAAGGAAATCTGTCGTCCAGAATTTGGTTATGGTCTCGACGCATTGCTTGTTGCCAGATCAGAACATCTGGTCGGCATCCTCAACGGGGTTGATATCCACGACTGGAATCCGGCATCCGACACAGCGCTTCCGATTACATACACCGCAGAAACCGTCGTCGCCGGAAAGGCACGCTGCAAACGTGTGATTCAGGAAGAAATGGGGCTGGAACAAAACAAAGAATGCCTGCTGCTCGGCATGATCTCACGTCTGACCGACCAGAAAGGTCTCGACCTGATCGTCAATAAGGCGGACGAAATCCTCAGAGCGAACACACAGCTGATGTTCCTTGGAACAGGCGATCGGTACTATGAAGAAGCACTGAAACACCTTCAGGAACGCTATCCCGGCCGAGTCGCAGTTCGGGTTGGTTTCGATGAAAAACTGGCTCACCGGATTGAGGCCGGAGCAGATGCCTATCTGATGCCAAGTCGGTTCGAACCCTGTGGCCTGAACCAGCAGTACAGTCAGATCTACGGGACTCTTCCAATCGTAAATGCCGTTGGGGGTCTCGCTGATTCTGTTGTGAATGCCACTCCTGAAACAATTGAGAACGGAACAGCGACCGGATTCGTCTTTGACCAGTACAACGCCGATGCGTTCCTCGACGCTGTCTGGAGAGCATATGGTCTGTTTGCTCACCACCGGGAAAACTGGGATCTCATCGTGCAGAATGGAATGCGGAAGGATTCCTCCTGGGGAGCAAGCGCGACCGAATACGTCCGGGTGTATCGTAAATCAATCGAATTCGCCCGACACGGCGGACACATCGAACCCATTTAATCGGGCGTCTGAGCGGTATCAACGCCATCATCACATTGCAGGCCCGGGTCATCGAGTCCTGCAATTGAAGTATCAGAATTAACATCAGCGGCGACGAGAACGCTATGCAGCCTGTTTCCCTCGCATTGTTCTGGCATCAGCATCAACCTTATTACCCCGACGATATCACCGGGGAAACGTTGATGCCTTGGGTCCGACTGCATGCCACCAAAGATTACATCGGAATGGCTCTGCACATCGAAGAAGTGCCAGAGTTTCGCTGTTCCATGAATCTCGTTCCAAGCCTGCTGGTCCAGATCGAGCGTTATGTCCGTGGAGGCTCTGATCTGCATCTGGAAAAATCGCACCTTCCCGCAGACAGCCTGACTCAGGACGACGCTTATTACATTCTTGACCATTTCTTTATGGCCAACGAATGGTCGATGATCCGCCCTTATCCTCGCTATTCAGAACTTCATCAGAAGCGAGGCCTCGGGCGCGACACTGCTGAACAGGCGCTTTCCAGATTCACAACACAGGACCTGCGCGATCTTCAGGTCTGGAACAATCTCACATGGATTCACGATCTCGTATTTGAACGCGATTCCGCCTTGCGTGAATTTCGCAACAAAGGCAAAGGCTACACTGAATCCGAAAAGGTGTGGCTGCTGAAGAAGCAGATTGAAATCGTCTCCGAAGTGATCCCGCTTCACAAAAAACTGGCAGATGGGGGACAACTGGAGCTGACGACCACTCCATTTTATCACCCGATTCTGCCGCTGCTTTGGGACAAGAAGTCCGCCCGTGAAGCCATGCCGGGTTGCCCGCTTCCGAAATATACTCAAAGCTATCGCGAGGACGCTGTTCGTCACCTGCAACGAGCGGTTGAGTACCATACCAAGCTGTTCGGAGCTCCTCCCAAAGGGATGTGGCCCTCGGAAGGCTCTGTCTCGCAGGAGATCCTCGGAGCAATCGCCGATGTCGGTATCGACTGGATTGCAACCGACGAAGAAATCCTCATGCATTCCACAGATGGATTTATTCATCGCGACGGCAACGGTCTGGTGAATCGCCCGGAAATGCTGTACCGCCCCTGGCGTGTGGAGCAAGATGGCAAATCCTTGCAGATGGTCTTCCGTGATCATGGATTGAGCGACCTGATCGGGTTCCATTATCAACGAAATGACCCTAACTGGGCGGCAACGGATCTGCTTGGAAAAGTGAAGGAGATCGGCCGTTCAATTGCACATCAAACGGACTCCCCGGCACTTGTTCCTATCATTCTGGACGGAGAAAACTGCTGGGAATATTACCCGGATGGCGGGGTTGCGTTCCTCAGAAATCTATATCGCAGTGCCGTTCAGGATAAGGACGTCACGCCTGTTCGGATTAGCGATTATCTTCAACAGAATCCGGCAACTCATCGCATCAGCCGATTGTTTGCCGGGAGTTGGATCAACCACGATTTTTATATCTGGATTGGTCATCAGGACGACCGCGACGCCTGGGATCTGCTGCACACTACTCGCGAGTTTCTGCTGCAGGCTGAAAAGAGTGGCAAGTTCTCTCCGGAACAGATTCGCCGCGCCTGGGACGAATTGATGATCGCGGAGGGAAGCGACTGGTTCTGGTGGTATGGGGATGACCACAGCTCCGCACAGGACTGGCTTTTCGACGACCTGTTCCGTCGTCACTTACGGAACGTTTATCAATTGCTCGGGGCTCAGCCGCCAGGAACACTGCACAAAGCCGTCTCAACAATAGAACAACGACAGATCCACACCAATCCGCGAGCATTCTGCAACGTGCATGTCGATGGACGCGCCAGCTACTTTGAGTGGCTGAACGCCGGACATTATCAATCCGGCAGTGAACGCGGAACCATGACGATGGTCAGCGAAAGTGTGATTAAAGACGTCTATTTTGGATTCGACATCGACCGGTTCCTGCTTCGTGCCGACACAGCAACAAAGACGAAGCACGACTTGCGTTCCTACGATGAAATTCGCCTCCGCTTTATCGATCCATACGGGCTGGAAATCCGCGCACCGCTACAAAACGACGGGAAACAAACCACGTACACACCAGAAGTGATTCAAGACGAAAAATCACAGCCGGAGTCAGCGGGACTTTTCGCCTCCAACTTTGTGTTTGAACTCTCTGTTCCGTGGAAGGAACTGCAAGTCACCGTCGGGCAACAATTGCATCTGGCACTTGAGCTGATCAAGGGAAATGAAGTCATCGAACGGGTCCCAAGTGAAGGGACGATTGCACTCACGGTGCCGTCGAGCGACTTCGAAATGCAGATCTGGCAAGCCTGAGTCGCGCGTACGATCACGGTCCGTGTGTCAGAGACTCTGGTCTCGAAAGAACGTAATTTCCTCTGGACCACTCAACTCCGGAGGAAGTTCCGCCTCGGTGGGTTGTTCAGTTCCACGCACCACGAGTTCCTGGGTTGCCGCCCATCGTCCGACATCCTGTTTGCGAATCGCAGCCGCAATCAACTCTGGGAAAAGATCCGGAGTACATGCAAACGCGGGAACGCCAAAGCCAGCCAGCGTTGAAGCGAGCGATTCGTTTGACGCCGGAGTTCCGTCATCAGAGAGCGAAAGCAGACAGATCACCTGCACACCGGAAGCCGTTAATTCGGCGACCCGTCGGACGGTCTGATCAACGTCGCCTCCCTCAAACAGGTCACTGATCAGAATGAGAATTGTCTGGTCGGGACGTTGAACCAGTTGCTGACAATACTTCAACGCACGCGCGATATCCGTTCCGCCTCCCAGTTGGGTCCCGAACAACAGATCCACCGGATCGTTCAGGTGTTCGCTGAGATCCACAACCTCGGTGTCAAACACCACAAATCGCGTGCTGAGAGAACGCAACGAGGCCATAACGGCAGCGAAAATACTGGAATACACAACCGACGACGACATCGAGCCGCTCTGATCCAGACAGAGAATGACATCGCGAAGCGAAGAGCGTTTGCGTCGGAACCCGACCAGTTTCTCTGGAATGATTGCCCGATGCTCTCGCTGGTAGTTCTTCAGGTTCTTGCGAATCGTCAGATCCCAATCAATTTCGCTGGCGCGTGGGTGTGAGGTTCGCGACGACTGATCAATCGCTCCCTGAATCGCCGAGACTAACGGCTGTCGCAGGCGACGTTCAATCTCCTCAACCACTTTCCGCACGACCTTACGGGCGGTTTCCTTGGTCTTCTCGGGAATCACATTCTTCAACGACAGCAACGTCCCAACGAGATGAACGTCGGGTTCGACAGCTTCCAGCAACTCCGGTTGCAACAGCATCCGCTGGAGTTTCAGACGCTCAAACGCATCCCGTTGCACAACCCGAACAACCGACTTCGGAAAGAAGCGACGAATATCACTCAGCCAGCGATTCACTCTGGGGGACGAACTGCCGAGACCACTACGTCGGTCTGAATCGTAAACGGCCTTCAGAACCGCATCGATTTCTGCATCCGTCCCGGAGAGTTCGATATCGAGCCCTTCAAGACCTGCCGCGTGGTCCGCAGGAGGAACAGGTTCATTTCCCATCACCATCCGCCAGCGGCGCAACCGTTCTTTCTCATGGTTTTGTTCCGCTGCTTTTTGATTCTGGATCACAGTTGGGACAGGAGATTCAGAAACAGCGGTTTCCGGGATTTCTTCATGCATCGTATGGAACTCCCAGAATTTGCGCGAGCACCGGCAAGACCAGCGCGGCACGTTCGTGGTTGATTTCCCGTTCTTCGACCGACAGAGTTCCTGTTGACGAAACCGACGTCGGATTCAAGCGTTTGAGTTTCGCCCCCATCTGCCGGCGTTCTGCTGGTGAGAAATCAGAAAACGCCCGACGCAGTAACGGGAGCGTCTCTAGAAAAACCTCTTCCGAGAGTTCACACAACCAGCGATCCATGACGCCCCAGAGTGCATCCTGATGCAGCAGAAGCAATCCGCTCCCTCTCAACAATCCAGAGATCCATGCTGCCGCAGTTCCGGGATTCACGCTTCGCGACAATGCAAGGTGGGTCAGTCGCTCCAACTCCTGAACGTCAATCAATCCCTGTTCCAGCAGATTACGGACACACCAACCCCGAATTAACCCGTGAATGTTGCCTTCCGAAAGCCATCGAAGTCGCCCCCGCCAGTCATCCAGTAATTCCGGATGGTTCAGAAGTTCGAGAGCCCCCTGCATCTGTGACAGAGCCCCCACCATTTGCTCGGCTGCTTCATCGTCAACACTGCTGCAGGCTGCAGGCAAACCGGCCACGATCCGCTCCACCATTCCGACCAGAATAGGTTCGAGCCCGGCAGCTGCGGTTTTTCGAACATCCCCATACCGGGAGACTCTGACCAAAGGAGGGACTGCACTCATCAGATGCAAAACGTCGGTCGAAACGGCAGCAGTCGCCTGAATCTTCTGCATCACCGCTGGCACGGCATCCGGCAGCGCAGCCATCAACACGGAGTCAAGAACTCGGGTCAAAGCGGGAAGATCGGCCGAAGTTCTGGCGACATCCAGAACCTTACCCGTTGAAGCCTCAAGAACAGTGTTTCCCCAAATGTTGGCTTCAATAATGTTGATGGAAAACTCTGGTTCCCAAACGAGTTTCCAGATTTCATGAAACGTGGACGTCTCACTGGCATCGCCTGTCAGTGTTCCCCAGGGAATGCCAAGAAGATTCAGACGATGAAGCAACCAGCTTCTTTCCCGTCCGTTATCGGTCCGCAAATCCAGATCGAGAATTTTTGCCTGAACACTCGGCTTCATTCTCAACGATGTTTGCAGCCGTTTGAGATCACGATCTAACGGAACCGACGGAGCCTCAGCCGGGACAGTTCCTAACTGATCTCCCAACTCCAAACGGCGACGAATCAACCGCAACGGCGCATCGTCTCCATGGCAGAGCACCGTTTGGATGGCTTCATTCAGTTCCTGCAAACCGGGAGCGCGACGATCTCGCACCGCAGCGAGTGCGTCGGCCAGTCGTCGGGCTTCAATAATTGACGCCGATGATGCTCCAAGATCCTGCTCTCTCAGAAGTCGAGCCGCATCCACAAGCCATCGGGTGGGAGCCTCTTTCGCCGACTCCCAAAGATGTGCATACCATCCAGGCGACTGCACCCCTGCTCCATAACCACTGCGATAGGCCAACCGAGCGTGCGACCACGGAATCCAGGTCGCGATTGTTTTCGTTTTAGGAAGTTTGCGAAGGCGTTCCTGATCCTGCTTAACCTTACAGCCATCCCGTTTCCCAACGATCGCCGCTTCATCCAACACCGGAGCATGCCATGCCCCACACACAACGGCGATTCGTTGAGCACCAGACTTCAGCACGCCGCGAATCGTCTTCCGCATGAACGCTTCACGCAGCAGATCACGCTCACTCGCTTCCGGACATTCTTCACGAATCGCCCGCATGGCGTTCAAAATGGCGCCAAACAGCCCGGTCGCTTCCTCCCGCCGTTCAATGAGTTCTTCCCACCACAACTCGTGATCCTGATAGCCAGCTGCTTCTGCTAATAACGCAAGAGGATCGACTCTCCATCTCGGCGGCGGCTTGAATTCCGGCGATGCTTCCGCAGTCAGATCCTCTGAGTCGTGCAACTCTCCAGTATCACCCGTCTCTGCAGGATCAAGCTTGATTGCATCAACAGGAACAGGATTATCGAGAGCCAACCGATGAGACATTGGCAGGTCCATCGGCACGACAGGCACACCGTGACTCGTTCCCCAGGTGATCGCCTGCCACTCCGGCGAAAACGTCGCCAACGGAAAGACGGTCGAAAGCCTTGGATTATCCTGAGGATAAATGATCATCGCCACTGGCGGCCGGATATCAGCACAGCCAGCCAATGGCAAAACGTCAGCGACGTCGGCCGGAGCTTCCAGAACGATGGCATCCGGCTGTAGCTCGTCAAGCGCTTCACGCAGCCGTCGGGCACATCCCGGACCGTGATGCCGAATCCCGAAAACGTGAATCGGAGACACTGTTACCGGTTTCGAAGAGTCAGAGATCGTCGCGAGTTCGTCCAGAAATCCTCCACAGCATCCAAAATCCAGACCGGTGGCAAAAATAACGTTCGATTGGGAAGAGATTTCCCACTCTTTCAAAAACGCACAGCTTTCAGCCAATTTTCGTCATAAGTTACCTCATTTTCGGCGGAAATGCTCGTAACGCCGGAGTGGGCCGCTTCCCGTGAATCAGCATTTTCTGGCGTGAACTTTGTCCGGAACGCAAGGGTCTCTATACTGTTCGCTTCGCCTTGGCTCCCCGGCCGGGTTCGATAAACAGGGTTCAGGAGCCAGTCCGGCGCCTGATTCTGCTTTTGGGAGCTTTTCAGGCGCTCTTGTCGGAACTGTTGGAAGGAAATCCATTTCGTGTTACGCACGCGCACTTGCGGGGAAATCCGCATTAAAGATGTCGGCCAGACTGTTACCCTGGCAGGTTGGGTCGATCGTTACCGTGATCACGGCGGGGTCGTCTTTATCGACATCCGTGACCGCTATGGAATTACACAGGTTGCATTCCGTCTCGAAGAATCCAGCGACATTCAACAGGTTGCCTCAGGACTTCGACACGAAGACGTCATTCAAGTCGTCGGGGAAGTTGTTGACCGCGGCCCGGAAAACAAAAATCCAAAGCTCGCGACAGGTGACGTTGAGTTGCGCGCCACTCAGCTGAAAGTGCTGAACAAGAGCCGCACGCCTCCATTTGAACCACGCGCCGATGCCGTTCCGAACGAAGAACTGCGTCTGCAATATCGATATATCGACCTCCGCCGCCAGGCGTTGATGGATCGGATCATTCTGCGTCACCGCCTCACCAAAGTTGTCCGTGACTACTTTGATGAACATGGCTTCCTCGACATCGAAACCCCGATTCTCGGACGCAGCACTCCGGAAGGGGCTCGCGATTATCTGGTTCCAAGCCGTGTCCACGAAGGCACATTCTACGCTCTGCCACAATCTCCGCAGCTGTTCAAGCAGTTGCTGATGGTTGCCGGATACGATCGTTATATGCAGATTGCACGCTGCTTCCGTGACGAAGACCTGCGAGCAGATCGCCAGCCAGAGTTCACGCAGATCGACCTCGAGATGGCGTTCGTCGAGCAGGAAGATATTCTGCAGATGGTCGACGGCCTCGTCGCCCGCATGGTTCACGAGATTCAAGGCAAGGACATCAGCCTGCCACTGCCTCGTTACACCCATGCAGAAGTGATGCGCGACTACGGGTCAGACAAACCTGACCTCCGTTTCGGCATGAAGATCAAGGACATCTCAGACCTCGTTGCAAACTGCAATTTCGGTGTGTTTAAGGGCACTGTCGAAGCAGGCAACAAAGTTCGCGGACTTTGCGTCAAAGGTGGAGCCGAGAAGTACAGCCGCCGTATTCTCGACAACGATTTTAAGAATCTCGTTGGCGAGTACGGGGCCAAAGGGATGGCGTACTTCAAAGTCGCCGGCGGCAAGCTTGAGTCATCGATCGCGAAGTTCTTCACCGATGAAGAACAGATTGCCATCGTGAAGCGTATGGAAGCCGAAGATGGCGACTTGCTGCTGTACGTTGCTGACACCTGGAAAGTCACCTGTGCCGGTTTGGCCGCGCTGCGTAGCTTCCTTGGTCGCGATCTGAAATTGTACGACCCAATGGAAATCAACTGCGCCTGGGTTCTGGACTTCCCGCTGGTCACCTGGAACGCAGACGAAAACCGCTGGGACGCAGAACACCATCCGTTCTGTGCCGTTCACCCAGACGACGTCGGCTACTTCGAAACCGATCCATCCAAGATTCGCGCTCAGTCTTATGACTTGATCTGTAACGGATATGAGTCGGCAAGCGGCAGCGTTCGTATTCACGACTCAGAAACACAGCAGAAGATCTTCGACCTGTTGAAGATTCCTGCTGAAGTTGCGGAAGAACGTTTCGGCTTCCTTCTGAACGCTCTCCGCTATGGTGCCCCACCGCACGCAGGGATCGCACTGGGACTCGACCGCTGGGTCATGATGTTCACCGGAAGCGACAATATTCGCGACGTCATCGCGTTCCCGAAAACACAGAAGGCGTCAGACTTGATGCTCGGAGCCCCATCTGAAGTTGATACCCGTCAACTTCGAGACCTCCACATTAAAATCGATGTCCCTAAGTAGTCGGTCAGTTTGAATTGAAAAAATCCCGGTGAGAACGATTTCTCATCGGGATCTTTTCGTTTCATAACACCCCATATTACTTCGAATGTGGGCCAATCGCGGCGGCTCTATTTCGCCTCTCCGGACAACGACGGCGGCAAATCCGAATCGGGCGTCGACTGCATCAATCGTTCGATAAAGTCTGTCGTGAAACCGGCCTCAACTCGCGCATCATACTGAAAGACATCCCCCCGGGCTTTGACCGGTCGCAACGGCCAGTGCAGATGCTCACGGAAGGCATCCCAATCTGACATCGATTCTGGTTTCAACTTGCGAAGCCATTCGAGCCCAAAGCGAACATGCTCAATTTCATCGCGGTGAATGATCCGCATGAGTGACGCGCTGCGTTCGTCCCCTGCTTCAGAAAACGCGTTGGCAAACTCAAGCGAGTGATCCAGATTCGCCCCTTCAAAAACCAACGGCAATCCGGCCAGATAATCCATCACAGAAGTAAACGAAAGCGCCTTCTTCCAGATATAACAATTGACCGGCAAGGCTCCGAATTCCAGCCCCAGCTTGGCCGCACGCTTGATGTGCATGTTCGTATGCCGCTGCTCATCGGCCATCACTTGAGTCATCCCAAGTCGGAATTCCGTTGGAGCCTCGGGGAACGCCAGCAACGTCCACGCCATGACTTCCAGAGCCTGCAGTTCATGGTTGGCCATGATGTGGTGCGCAACCGCTCGCTTTTCAGGAAGATGAAACGTCCCCAGTGGTGGCATCGCCGGGGCAGTCCTTCTCGGAGCGAATTGCAGGTTCGCAGGTCGGACAGGCTCAGCAACACGCAGTGCTTCGCCAGGCGCATCGTCAGTCCAGATCGAATCAAAAGGCTGAAGTTTCAATTCCAATGACGGAGACAGCAGCACCTGTTCTGCGAACGCACGAATTTCCATTTCACCCTTGTAAAAAAATTAAGTGTTCAAAAATCAAATGTTCAAAAATCGAGCCTATAAATCTCAGCGATTCGCAACGCTCACTCACATGCACAGTCGAGCTTGTCCATGAAAAGTGGAAGCCGTCCACTGAACCTGAGAATACCAGATGCCCGATCTCCCGGAAGCGATATCGGGAATGGCTTGAGGAGAGCCACTTCCGAATATTGGTAGCACCTCGCTGGTCCGGCCTGCGGAACGGCACCGACCTGATTGTCACTCTGGACGATCAGGAAGGGACGACGGATCAATGATCAAAAACAACCCAATCAATCAAAGCTCGCCAATGCATACAAAATCCAGTTGTTTTCAATTATCATAGTTTACCGATTTTACCAACGTGTGTGTTTTCGGATTAGGCCTTCTGGGCGGTTTATTGCAATCAAAAAAGCTTTGATTCCGATGAAACGAGCGCAAACATCCAGACACAAGGCGATTAA
Source organism: Planctomicrobium piriforme (assembly GCA_040393865.1). Classification (GTDB taxonomy): domain Bacteria; phylum Planctomycetota; class Planctomycetia; order Planctomycetales; family Planctomycetaceae; genus Planctomicrobium; species Planctomicrobium piriforme_A. The sequence continues at coordinate 27,755 of JBEBTF010000005.1, forward strand.
ACGCGCAAAATTACCGCAACAATTTGGAAACGATTTCAAATTCAAAATTGGCTCAATATTTGAAAACAAAAAAGCACCGGATAGTCCTCCGACATTCCGGATCATAAAATGCGAGGCGACGTACGCTCTGTTTGAAATGGATTAAGATAGGAGCAACGGGACAGACATGGTCAACGGCGGGACGCCACATACTGACAGCCACTCCCTTTCAGCAAAAGGAAAACACCTTTTGCTTCAGGATCGCAGCATTTGCGCTCGTTGGCCGGGAGTGGCACGTCCTGTCATTTCGATCGTCCTTGGCTGTCTCTTCGTCTTCAGCCCCGCGATCAGCCTGTTTGCTCAACCTGGTCCGGCAGCAGGAACCACTTCTCCCGCTGCGAATCCGACACCGGCTTCTCCGGTTCCTGCGACAACTCCGAACCCGCAGGTCCCCCCAACTCCTGCCACACCTTCTGTGCCCGGGTCAGACCCAGCGTCTCTCCCGATGAGCATTTTTTCATCCCCGCCTCCCCCTCCATCGGCTCCGATTACCGGGGGAGTTGCTGGAGACGGAAAACTGGGGATCACACCGGAGATTCCCGATTATCACCTCACGCAGGTTCGTCTCGACGCGCAGATTGCCGAGGATCGGGTCAATCTGGTGGCGACAATCGAGCTGATTATCAATCGTGGTGAAGGCTGGCATCGAGTCCCATTACGACTCGGTTCGGCTCACGTCACCAAACGAGAATACTTCGGCAACGGGGGCGAGTCTCCTGACGTTTCCCCACGAGTCACCGACGAAGGCCTTGTCTGGCTGTTTCGGGGAATCGGTCGGCATCAGATGAAGATCCATGCCTGGGTTCCCTTAAAAGCCGCCGCCTCCGGGGGACAGTTCCAACTCTCGCTCCCTCGACTTCCGCCGCAGTTCGAAACCCGTGTTCGCGCGGTCATTCCAGACCCAAATGCAGTCGTGCGCAGTTCAAAATCGCTCACTGTTCTGGAAACGACTCGGGGAGAAAAAGAGACAACGGTTGATGCCAGCGTGATTGGAAATCAATTGCTGTTCTCCTGGCAGACCCCCAGCGTTGCCGGAGAGACAATCTCTCTCGTGCAATCCTGGTTTCATCTGAAACCGGCCGCCGAACATTTGTCACTTGTTGTCGAACAGAGCTTTGAACTGCAACAGACAACTGCGAGCTCAGTGCTCGTGCGATTGCCAGAAGACTTCCGGCTGTCGCAGGTCTCTGGCCAGAATTTCCGTTCTTATGAACTGGTGCCTGATCGCCCGAACTGGGTTCGGGTCCACTTCACCAATGACAATATTGGTCGGCTCCAACTGCGTTGGGTTCTCGAACGTGATTTCGATCAACAACCGCAGACACTGGAGATTGAAGGATTTCAGGTTGAAGGGGCCATTCGTGAAGAAGGGCTGATTCGGATCGATGAGTTCGAAAACCTGCGAGTCATTCCCCAGCCGACACAATCGCCGTTAGTTCACCGTGTCGGTGTCAATCTGGTCCGATCGCTGGGAAGTGGTGTCCCGCTCACCGCATTTGAGTATCTGAAGCAACCTTTCAAACTGACATTTGATATTCAACCAACGGCTCCTTATTTCCTTGTTGAACCGCAGCTGAAACTACGCTTCGAACCCAACTCAACGGAACTGACAATCCGTTCTTCCGTACGTCTCGAAAGAGGGGCGATTTCGGAACTGAAACTGAACTGGCCGGACTGGCTGCAACAAGGATGGCGCATTCAAAGCGTCACAGCCGAAGGAGACTCCGTCGGTCCAATTTCTTACGACGCGACTTCTCAGCCGGGGATCGTCCGACTCTGGTGGACGAATTCGCTGAGCCAGAATGCCACGTTTACCACCGTGTGCACCCGAACGAATTCTTCCGATCCTGTCGTGGAGAATGAGTTCAGGAATTCGTTGCGTCTTCCGGTGCCGCTGGCTTCCGAATTGCATCCCTCCATTCTGACAATCGAAGCCGCCGATCAGCTTTCTGTCGACTTCACAACAGCAGATCGTCAATTACTTCCGACAGCGCCAGCGGTCAGCCCCCCTAAAGCGACGACCACCACAGAGACTTTCCAAGGGCGGTTAATTGGAACCTATCGCCTCGACGACTTTTCACAACCGTTTGCAATCAAGGTGCAGACGCACCCACGGGAAGTCTCGGCTGTCACAGAAGTGACTTTTCGCGAGGCCAGCCGGACACGACTGTCCATCGAGCAGAAAATCGAACTGGATGTGGCCTATGGTCGCGTGCGGCAACTGGAACTTGTGCTGCCAGCGGAGCTGATGGTTCACATTCCAGACTGGGCAGTGCCGCAGGGAATCGATGTTCTCTATCAGGGAAAGAAGCTGATTCTCCAACAGGGAGCAGTGCCCAACTTTATCAAAGTCGACCTGGGAGAAGACCGGATCGGGCGCTTCGATATTATTGTCGCCTACGGCTTCCCGATCCCGGAAGGTGAAGGAACTCGGGATCTTGATCTTCCGATCATCTCGCTCAACAACGTTCCATTTCGACGCGCAGAATGTCTGATCCACACACTGGAAACATTGCAGGTACGACTGGGCGAACCGGGCTGGGCAGCACTGCAGACATCACCAGATCAGGCTCGCTGGATCAATTCACTCAAGAATGGGCCTCTGACATCGATCCCGTTATCGATGGGGCCCAACCTTGCAGATTCATCACAGCAGTATGTTGTGAATGCAATCGAAGTGCGCACAATCTTTGCCGAGGATGGCAACGCAGAATCCTGGGCAGAGTTTCGGCTGGATTCCCCACCGAACCGAATCGTGATTCAGTTCCCAGCAGGAACAGAGTTCAAAGGGCAAGGTTTTCTGCTTGATGGAGTTCCATTTCCCAATACCTCCATTTCCCTGCGAAGCGGGACGACAGAAGAAATCACACTGACGTTGCCAGAAGAGCAAACAGCATCGGCCACCATCTCGGTCCGATATCGGACTCAGTTGGAGCGATCATTTGGCTTGACCAATCGTGTGAAACTCCCGTTGCCTGTCTTCCCGAAAAGTGTTTGGGTTGATGAAACAATCTGGGAAGTGCGACTGCCTGAAGGTCAGCATCTGTTTACTTATCCGGACCTGTTGCCACAGTTGCATTGGGTTCGGCATCTGCTGTTCTGGTATCGAGAACCGACACCTTCCTATCTGGCCGAACGTGAAGCTCGCAACTCCAGCAATATTCCGCCGGAATTTCAGTTCGCCGAATCTGGCTTCTTTGCATTTCGTGGATTTGGGCCAGTTCAACTGGTCGAATTTCAGGTGATGAACCGCTCGTTGATTCTGTTGCTCGGAGCCGGATTGACACTCCTGCTCGGCTTCATTTTCTGGCGAATCCCTGCCACCCGAAACGTCTTCTCGCTGATTGTGATTTCATTCGTCTTTGCCGCGGCCAGTTTATGGTATGTCGAGCCGATTTTATTGCTGATTCAACCAGCAATCCTTGGCGTGTTGCTCGCATTGACGGCAACCGTGATTGACTCCAACAACCGTTCCCGATCGAGTGATCATTCCTTTACGAAATCGACCATTCATCGGCCGGTCGATGTGTCAGCTGGAGACTCCTCTCAACAATCAGCAGTGACGCGAATTTTCCGCCCATTGTCAGCGACAAAAATTCGGGGGCAGGATTCAAGATGATCTCGCAGGGCACCCGGATATCTGCCTTATTCCAATTGCAATCCGGCTTCTCCCGACTGGGTCGAACCGCGATCTTTGCTTTTTTTGTGTTCTGCATTCTTCCCGAACAGACACGCGCCCAATCAGACTCCGGCTTCACCGTGACGGAGAGTTCTCCCTCTCTGGTGACAACCGAATCCGCCGAGTATCGCGGGCGTATCCATGGCCGGCAGATCGTTGAAGGTAAACTGACACTGACCGTTGTTCGTCGCGGTGAAGATCCTGCAGTTGTCGACTGGAGTGATGTCAATATCGCGATGAACCACCTGAGCTGGGAGAAGCAGGCTCTGATCGCAGGAACAACTCCGGATCAACGTGTGGTTCTGATCACGCAACGCGAAAGTGATGTCCTGACCGGCGACTGGAGCGCGAATGGAAAGCAGATCGGCCAGACAACAATCTTCGATCTGCGTTTTCCTCCCGCCTTGAACAACCGTATTCAACTCGATGTCCCTGTCATTCTCTCGTTGAGCAGCAATCAGGGACTGTTGCAGGCAGGAGATGTCCATGAGGACGGTTTGACACGTTCATGGACATTGGAACTTGGCGGCGTTTCGACCGTCACGGTGATGATCACTGCCAGCGGGAATGAACAGAAAGTCTCCCCGCCCCGATATGAGACAGAGACCGAACATCGTGCCCGTCGCGACGGGATTTTCATGCGGACGGATTTCGCCATCACAGGTCCGCTTCCACACGACAAGCCACTTGTCCTCCGTGTTCCCGAAACAGTTGAGATTCAATCGATCGCGCACCTGAATTCCTCACCCACCGGAGGCTCAGCGATTGCGTATTCAAGAGACGCCGAGAACCCACAACTTATTCAGGTGCATCTGGATTCTCTGGCTTCCGAATCCAGACTCAATCTGCGAGTTCGCTCTTTCGAGCCAGTCAAATGGAATGGTCCGAGAATGCTCCCTCGCATCGGTATCGATGGAGCGATGGAAACCAAACGAAGTCTCGTACTTCGAATCGAACCTCCTCTCCAGTTACAGGGAATCGACCACGACGACCTGTTACAGACTGGTCTGACAAGTGACGAAACCGGGGGAGAGTCATGGCGATTTGAAGCCAGAAATCCCAATTCGGAACTCACGGTCAATATCTGGCTGCCGGATGCTCCGCTGCATGGTGACATTGTCTGCCTGACAGATGCGCGTCCCGATGCCGGGTGGACGGCCGCCGTGGCAACACTCCATGTCGATGATGGCTCCCGATTCGATACCACAATTCAGCTTCCTGAAGACTGGCGACTGATCTCGGTTTCTTCATCGGAAACGGAATCGCGGATCGCATCATGGAATGTCGTGGATCATGTCCTCTATGTCACCTGGCAGAACTCGCTTTCGAGAGGAGTTCCCCGACAATTACGTCTTTTTGCCAGAACAACTCCGTACCGTGAACGAACCCCATTCCGAATCTCCGTCCCACAGGTCCGGGGAGCGAGAGATATTGGCATTCAGTACCAGTTAGTCCTTCCCAACAACTTTGAACTCCAGTTGCTCGAAGGAGATGGCTGGCGACTCAATGAAGGAACGCAACTTCTTCCGGCATTGATTCAGTTGAAGGAAGTGACTGAACGCCTCCCGGAATCAACACCACGTCAACTGGCGACACTGACTTCCAACGGATTAGCGAAACCATCACGAGTTCTTGCCAGCCTGATTCCTCGTGCTGAGTCTTCAGGGACAGTGTCGCTCGTCGATACGGTGTCGCAAGACGCAGAAGGCCGATCTTCCAAGGAGGGCACGGCACAACCGGCAGTGCCTGCACTTCCACAGGCTGTTGCGACTTTGGACCTGCTCACCATGGCCGGCCAGTCCCATCAGCAGGAGTGCGTGAACCATGCCGTCCTGACATTCGATCGCCCTGTCAATCTGGATGAACTGAAATTGCGACTTCCTCCCGGTTGTCGGCTGTCCGCGATGAAACTCGACGACAAATCGATCACGGTGTTTCGCCGCAACGAAGAGATTTCCATTCCCTCGGAAATCAACACGGCAACAACAATCCGGCTGACCTATGTGACTCCTTCTGTCTCAACGACATTAAAGCAGCGGAATGTCGTCCCGCTGCCTGAGACTACGATTCCATTTCAGAGTTTCCGCTGGTCTCTGGATCTCCCCGGGGTTCAGCAATTGTCCGAAATTAAACTGCCAGGAATGTATGAACTTGGAAGTCCCCCACGAAAGGGGCCTCCACGAATGTTTGGACCATTAAGCCGACAGGCTTCCGATCTGACCTTCAACCCGTTTTCCGGTGAATCATGGGCACAACTCCGCGGAGTTCAGGCTCGCGTTCACAAGACGGTTCAATCCCGCAGAACCTGGACGTTTGTCTCACCGGTCGCCGGGAGCACCGCAGAATTCGTCACTTGGAATGTTGCAGTCACACGAAGTTATTCGTGGGTGGCGTTACTCGGCTGCCTACTCTTAGGGCTGATTGCGCGACTCTTCCGGACGATTTGGTTCCGCAAAATCGCCATTCTCTGGGTTGCATTTTTGATTCTGCTTGTCAGTCAATCCCCTCCCAATATGGCACTGATTTTTGGCGGGATGCTCTCTGGAAGTCTGCTGTCTTTGGTCATTCCAAGACGATGGATTCAACGAACAGACGTTCTGTCACCAGATCCAGTCTCTGTACGAGGGTCTGCGACGGTCGTAACGACTCTCCTTCTGTTGAGTCTCGGCCCGATACAAATAGCGATGTCTGACACGGATCAGGCACTCTCTGGTTCAGAGGTCATGGTATCGCGCCCGGAACCAACGTCACTGATTCGATCGGTCCGCTACGAACTGATAAAAGGAACACCGGTCGTTCAGATTGCTGCCAACTTCGAAATCCTGACCAGGCAGACAGAAGAGGAACAGTTCCTTCGATTACCAATGCAGGACATCGTGTTTCCGGCCGAGGCGGAATGTCTGCTCAATGGCACGCCGCGCCCACTCATCCCGGCACGATCAGGCGAATCGATTCTGGTCAGCCTTGGAAAGCCGGGCGAATTCCCGGGAACTCCGATTTCTGGAACCCATTGGTCGCGTCACGAGATTAGATTCACCTTTTCCATCCGTTCACGCGACTCGGGTGTCGACGGCCAAACATTGATAACACGCGGCACTGTCCCGCGTGTTATCGATTCACAATTGATCGTTCCCAAAGAATTCACCGGGCTTCAATGGCAACGGAACGGGGACGTTACATTTAACGCCGACGGAACAGCCTTGGTTGAGTTGGGCTCCATCGGACTACTTGAATTAATGTCACAGGTGACAAGCCCCCCGAACGTTCTTCAGGCTCAGTCACTTCATTCTTATCTGGACGTCTCCGCATTGAGAGTGCGTTGCCAGACACGAATTCAACCGCTTCCCACGGGTTGGCCAGACTTGCTTCCAATCCGGTTCCCTCCGGGCACAACGATCACCGGAATTACAGGTCCCAATCTGATTGACTGGGTCAATACCTCGACATCTGAAAACCCGATGCAGGTGACACTGCGTCTACGCCCAGGCCTTCCTGCAAATTCAATCCTGCTCTCTTATGAGTTTCAGGCGTCTTCCGCGACTGGAACCGATGTCACTATCCCTCCCCTGTCGTTGCTGAGCACTCCTGACATCCCTCATTACATCGGGATCATCAGCCCTCCGCTCACGACACTCACGATCCCGAATCGACCTGAAGTTTCGCAACTTTCGATCGAGGAATGGCAGCAGCATTCCGAGTTAGGACGTCTCCGCCCGATGCAGGCGGTTCTGCTCAGTTCCCCTGTCGCACTGAATCTGGAATGGGTTCGCAAGAAGCCGGTCCGCACGGCCAACACCGTCGAAACCCTGAAAGTTCGACGTGATTCCATCGACTACACCGCAACGGTTTCAATGAACGTCAGCGATGCACCGGCATTTCGGCATCAGTTTCAACTTGATCCGATTGTCCATATCGAAAACATCTCCACCGGCGTGATGGGCAACGATGGGAATGTGCGATTCACCAGAGCAGACAAACTGGTCACCGTCTATCTGGGAGGAGGCCAGCAGGGGGAACGAACATTCCACATTCGTGGACGCATTCCGTTGAACGTCGAAATCTGGAGCCCGATTCCACGGATCGAACCGGTCGACACAATGGTCCAGGACACTCAGTTAACGATCTCTGATGAGACGAATTGGGATGTGGAGCTGGAAGGTGATCAAGGGATTTTGCCGCTCGCCACACCTGATCGTGACGCCATTCAGGAAAAAGGAACCAGAGTCATCGGAGTCTATCGAGGAAACTCGAGTGACGCTCCGAAACGACTGCGGCTGATCATTCCGTCGCGAGCCTTTCTCGCCAGTGCCATCACACTTGTGAAAACACCGGTCAATCGGGACTGGGATCAGATTTCCACGATCCATATGACCTCGCCAGAAGCTCCGCTTCGTAAGATCGTTTTCAGAATCCCTGGCGAGATCACAGGCATCCGCGTTCGCCCTGCGCTCTTTCACCACTCCAGCCAGCAAACAGCCGAGGGCACGCTTCTCACTGTCCGCGTCCCTGACCGCTATTCAGGGGGAGCCACACTGACACTGGCCGGACGTTATACGCCGGACTACATGAATCGCGTTGCAACGTTGACGAAAGAGAGTCAACCGATTGCTGTCCCTCAGATCGAAGTGGTTTCAGCGTTGACCACTTCTCAATTCGTCCTTGTTGAGTCAGAAGCTGTTTTCCAGCCGTCGGGAGCCGCTCGTGTTGCCCGCGAATCGCTCCCCAACTGGCTGCCTGCGGAGTGGATGCGAGACATCACTCGGGGACTGCTTTCCAGTTTTGAACTCTCCAAATCAGATCTCCGCCTGCAACGTCGGGAGAAGGTCGAAGCCGGTGGCGAACCGGTCATTCGTCTTGCAGAAACAATTCTCTGGCCTCTCCAGGATCAGAATATTCGAGGATTGACCCGTTGGTGGATCACTCCGAATGGCGCGACTCAACTCCGGGTGCGCCATCCGAATGGAACGGTTATTGAAACCGTCACTCAGGAAGGGGGCGGGAGCCTGAACTTCAAGATCGGAGCACGTGAAACTCTGATTTCGCTCCCACAAGGACAGGATCTCTCCGCAATCAACATCTATTGGGCCGGAACAGAAGCGCAAGGAGTCCTTTCCCTGCTCAACAATTTAGGGACGGAACCATTCCAGAACCTTGTCGCCGTGATTCACCCCCAAAGCTGGAAAATCAAAACATCATCGACTGCAACTTCCAGTTCGATTGCTGTCTGGATGGCCCGCTGGGACCAGTTGCTGGGACTCTGGAACGAGGCAGCACACACCCCGCCGATGACCTCGATCCTGAGAGAAGAGATCAACAAAACGCAGGAGATGGTCGGGAAACTGGTCAGCCAGAACAGCGCTGCGCCGGAAAACCGAAGTCGTTACGCGGAACTCGCGGAAAAATGGGCGCAATTGAATCCTGAAAGTGCAGCCACACCAGCATCCCCAATTCAACGGAGCAATTCCGCTGGTGAGCTCTTTTCACAATTGATTGATCAGCCAGAGGGAGCGGTTCAGGTCGACTGGATTCTTCCGGAAAGTGCCAACTGGACCACCCGATTTTCCTCCCCGAACTCCGGCATCCAATGGCCATCGCTGGTCGTTGCGATCATCATTCTGTCAGGTCTGGCGTGGATTCTGGTCAAGTTTTCCCGTCAGTTTGCCCTGTTCCGTGATTTTGCTTCGTCTCACCCGCAGTGGTCCTTCACCTTGTTGGGATTGCTCTGGTGGCAATTGCTCTCGCCGAGTGTGGTCGGCCTGCTGATCATCATCGTCACCTGGGCGATTGTCTGGGGAAGGCAGCTCCTGTCTCCCATTTACCAGAACAGCGAACACACACCGCCCGCTGCATCGTCGGCATCAACGGTTGAGTAATGACGGGTTGAGTAATGAGGAAATCGTCACTCAAATTCTGGAATCAGTGCGACACCAGAATCGGAATATTTGACAGACTCCCCCTAACCACCTGCAGGTCTCGGTCAAGAAACGCTGAAAAAAACGGCATTTGGCCGAATTCTGAATCCTTGGCCGTTCCCTCCCCGGTGTTGAGCGACAGCCGGGAAAATTTCTTTTAGAATATTCGCCTTGTGGGTTGTGACATAAACCCAAAGCTGACAGTCAGTACAACCTGACGATCATCGATGGCCTCCTTGCCAGGTCTGGCAAGGTTCCACAGGGTGGTCATCAGACAAGAGATACGAAACCGCTTTAGCGTTTCCTCAATCAGTCCGACATCGTTGCGTTGAAAGTTCCGGCCCTGATTCAAAGCGGGTCGAAATCTCTCACGAAGTGGACGGGGAAATCGCTTCAGGACGTTCATAAGGGATATTGAAGTCAATGGCCAAGGATTTTCTGAAGGGAACGAAAGATCATTATGACGTTATCGTCATCGGGTCAGGCTTGGCTGGATTGACGGGAGCGAACGTGCTCGCAAAACAGGGGCACTCTGTCCTGTTGCTGGAGCACCATTATCAACTGGGGGGAATGGCCACCTGGTTCAAGCGGAAGGGGGGGCACATCTTCGACATCTCCCTGCACGGGTTCCCTGTCGGGATGATCAAAAGCTGCCGCAAATATTGGACCCCAGAGATTGCCGAAAGCATCATTCCGTTGAAAGGTGTGCGGTTTGAGAACCCACAGTTCTCACTGCAGACCTCTTTCACCCGGGAAGACTTCACAAAGATTATCACCGAGAAATTTCAGGTTCCTTACGAGACCGTTGACCGGTTCTTTGCAACGGCCCGCGGAATGAACTTCTATGATGATCAATCGCTGACAACTCGCGAGTTGTTCGAACGGTTCTTCCCTGGCCGTAGCGACATTGTGCGTTTGTTGATGGAACCGATCACCTACGCAAACGGGTCAACTCTCGAAGACCCTGCCATCACTTACGGGATCGTTTTCAGCAACTTCATGAGCAAAGGGGTTTACACGTTCCAAGGCGGAACCGACGCTCTTGTGCTGAAGATGAGAGAAGAATTGATCCGCAACGGAGTCGACCTGCGAATCCGCACACTTGTCGAAAAGATCGAAGTGGATGAAAACCGTCAGGTGAAAGCGGTTCACGTTGGTGGGAAACGAATTACTTGCCGTGCCGTGCTTTCAAACTCCAACGTCAAGTCGACGATTCTGAATCTGGTTGGAGAAGAACACTTCGACAAGAGCTATGTGGACGAAGCCAAAGCGGTACGGCTGAACAATTCGAGTTGTCAGGTTTACCTGGGTCTGAAACCAGGCGAAGGATTCGACAACTGCGGAGACCTGCTGTTTCATTCCGAGCACGAAGGCTTTGATATCGACGCTATGCTTTCGAAAGATGTCAGCAGCCGAACATTCTCCTTCTACTATCCGGAAACACGCCCGGGTTCTGATCGCTGGCTGGTCGTTTCTTCGACAAATGCAAACTACAAAGACTGGGCCGATCTGCCGGAAGAACAGTACGAAGCTGAGAAGAAGCGATTGTGCGAATCAACAATCGATTGCCTCGAAAAATACGTTCCGAACATCCGGTCCAAACTCGACTGGGTGGAGGCGTCCACACCGCGAACATTCCAGTTCTACACACGACACCTGCAAGGGGCGAGCTTCGGGACCAAATTTGAAGGACTCAAAGTCTCGCAGACTCTTCCAGAACAGATTTCCGGGCTGTACCACGCAGGTTCGGTCGGGATCATCATGTCTGGATGGCTGGGTGCCGTCAATTACGGGGTGATCGTGTCCAATGAGATTGATAAGGCGCTGACAGCATCTGCCGCGAAGGTTTAGAGCATTTTCCAGCGGTCATGCAGCAGATTTACAGGCTCTCAACGGCTGTTTCATTCAGTGTCGGGCTGAGCATTTGTTTGTATCCGATAGAAGTTGAACGAAGACTGGCGAAATCACGACCGTCCATGTCGTTGGTGACGATCATCACGGGATTGCATAAGGATGAATTGAAATCTTACACGATCTCACGTTGCGTCGGCTCACTGTGTTCGCCATCATAAAATCGGTAATCCCTGTTTGGAGTGCACTCATGCGGCGCAACTCCAAAAGAGATCTGTGACTGGAACAGTCAAATTCATTGTCTCGGGCACGATCTAAATTGCCCACAATCAATGCGAACGTTTGTAAGTCACAAAGATTTCAAAACCAGCAATAGTCAGAAACACATTCAGGCGGACCAGAGACTCATGGGGCGATCAGGACCATATCACTGGGGCGCGGTAAGCATCACCGGAAACTTCCGCGAGAATAACGAAGACCGGTTTCTCATTGATCCGGCCGGGCGTTTTTTTCTAGTTGCAGACGGAATGGGTGGTCAAAGCGCAGGTGAGAAGGCCAGCGCAATGGCGGTTGAACTCATCTCAAGTCGCCTCACATCATTGATTGATTTTCAGCAATCCAGTTCCGGGACAGTGATCGACGGTATCGACAAGGCCGTCAGCCATGCCAACACAGAAATCATGGCACTCGGTGAGCTTGAGCCTTCATGTAAAAACATGGGGACGACCATTACGTTCATCGTGGCGGTCAATAATGAATTCTACATCGGCGGTGTTGGTGACAGCCGCACCTATCTGCTCCGCAACAAGCAGTTACAACAACTGACAGAAGACCATTCGCTGACTCAGGCTCTCGTCAAGGCGGGAACCATCAGCGCTGAAGACGCTAAGACACACCGCTACCGAAATGTTCTCTACCGTTACCTGGGAACAAAAGAAGGCGGAAACGGAACGGATCCAGTCCGAGTCTCCCCTCAACCAGGCGATCGTTTTCTGCTTTGTTCAGACGGCCTTTCTGACGGGAATACCTTGGAGTCACTGGCGAGAATCCTGTCAGAGAACGACGATCCCCAGACCGCGACAGAGCTACTTGTGGAAGCTGCTCAAAAAGGCGGGTCAAAAGACAACATCACCGGTGTCGTTGTCTATGTGACATAATCCAGACGTCGCTATGACAGCCACCTTCCTTCAACATGGCAGTGCCTCTTTAAGGCAGCAGAGAGATTACAATGTCTGACAAGGTTCGTCTCTCGGAAGAAGAGTGGAAAAAAAAGCTCAATCCGGCCCAGTATTATGTACTGCGTCAGAAAGGGACTGAGCCACCGTTTCAGAACGAGTTTGATGAGCATTTCGAACCTGGAACTTACACTTGTGCCGCGTGTGGTTCAGAGTTGTTTGATTCCGACACCAAGTTTAACTCCGGTTGTGGATGGCCTGCGTTCTATCTTGCGAAAGCAGAAGACCGAATCACCAGAGTCATTGATACAAGTCACGGGCGAATTCGTACGGAAGTTCTCTGCTCAAAATGCGATTCCCATCTCGGGCACGTCTTTGAAGATGCCCCGCAGACTCCGACAGGAGAGCGGTACTGCATCAACTCTGTTGCGATTCTCTTCCACCCGAGACAACCATAGCCTGATTGTTCCGAGCTAGACTCCGATCCAAGAAAAAGAGTTCAGGTGCTTTACGGCAGCCTGAACTCTTTTGGTTTTGCTGAATGCAAAAATCAGATCTACTTGCCGCCGGATTTGGCGAGCTTTCGAAGGATCTCAGCCCCTCGCAGCAAGGTCTCATCTGGTGCGGCGTAGGAAATTCGGAAGTGCGTATCCTCAGCGCTGAAAACGTTTCCTGGAATGATCAGGAGTTCGTTTTCAATTGCCTTCTTCACAAACTCTGTCCCTGTTCCCCACGGCGCTCTTGGGAAGAGATAGAACGCACCTTCCGCACCTGAGATTTCGAAGTCGTCTTTCAGTGCGTCGACCATCAGATCACGTTTGCGACGATAATCTGCCACTCGATCGTGAATGTCATAGTTCCATGCAGCACAAGCAGCCCATTGAACAGGATGCGGAGCACAAACAAATGTGAACTGCTGCAACTTGATCATCTGCTGGATGACCGCTTTGGGTCCGTGCGCCCAACCGATTCGCCAACCGGTCATGGAGTGGGACTTGCTGAAACCGTCAATCACAATCGTTTGATCATTGTATTTCGCAGGGCTGACGAATTCCCCGTCATAGCAGAACACACGGTAGATCTCGTCACTCAATAAAGCGATGTCGTGTTCTTTTGCCAGTTCCGCAAGCCCACGAACTTCCTCTTCGCTCGCAACATGGCCCGTCGGGTTGCATGGCGAGTTCAGAATAATCAGCTTTGTCTTGCTGTTAATCGCATCTCGAACCTGATCCAGAGGAATCTTGAAGTCTGGATAAGTTGGAATCGCCCGAATCACTCCTCCGGCCAATGTCGTGAGATGCTTGTACATCACAAACCACGGATCGAAGACAATGACTTCGTCCCCGGGATTGAGCAGGGCTGAGAGCACCAGCATCAGGCCACCACTGGTTCCGCTGGTGACAAAGACTTCCCGATCCGAGTGGCCGTACTTTTGATTCACGTCGGCCTGAATCAATTCGAGAAGCGGTTTGATCCCTTGAGTCTGACTGTATGCATTCTTGCCGTTATCGACAGCTTCATGCATCGCAGCCTTGATTGCATCCGGAGTGTCGAAATGCGGCTGACCGATGCTCAGATTGACCGGGTTCTTCATATTTGCGGCCAGGTCAAAGACTTTACGGATGCCTGAAGCATCAATCTTGTGCATCCGATCCGCAATCCAGCGTTCACTCATCTCTGTCTCAAATCTAATTCAACGGGATGTATTTCGACAAAAAACGGCTGACGAAGAAGCTCAACTCCCGGCAACGACAGTCGCCCACAAACACCGCCCTCCACTCTCGAAAGGAGGTGCCCAGTGAGCCATTGTAATGGCCATTCAACTGGATTGCCCATTCAAATATGACTTCTGACGAAACGCCTAAGCGTGTGTCGCCACGTTAACTCACCTGACACATCGATTAAACAAATCGACCAAAAACCTAAACACTCAAGGCAATTTCTAACCGACCGAACTCCAAACCGACCAAGAAAACCGCAGAAACACAAACCTGTAACCAACTTCACACAAACAACTTACAGTACAAACCATCTAAAAATCACCACACTGACGTCAGATTTAACGTAACCGGCATAACCAGTGCAACACTCATCGTCACACCGTCTCAGCCCGGCGTCTGACAATGGCACGTGGCTTGGAGAAAATCAGATGGAGCCCTGCCCCCGATTCCAAGGCTAGGGCATTTCAAAACGTGAACGCTGTGTCGAGCCTGCCTCGTACAGTCTGTTTCAAACAATTGACGCTCCCTCTTTGAATCGCTGCATGAGGCCACATCTGCGTCGCTGGGATGAAATTCCGCATCATTCCGGAAGTTCTTGTGCCTGTTGACTTTTCTTTCGTCAACACCGTTCCCGACAGCCCTGCGGCAACGCGATCGTTCCATTTTCGGCACACCCCCTGCTTTCTGTTTCCTGCATCGAAAGTCGGTGTCAGAGCAATCTGAGACCGTGTTGATGCCCGCAAGCTGGTACGGATGCGGGTAGACAACATGACGAATTCGCAGACTGATTTCTGTGAGTTCTTCAGTGCGTCATGAATCAGCGTGATGTGCCGTGCTTTTCATCAGGTGGATCAGACCTGGCGGAATGGCAAGTACCAAACCAAACAAACCATCACAAAGATTTCGGGAATTCACACAATGATTCGTCAACTCCTCGCAGATGAAGCTGGTTTCATCGTTTCAGCTGAACTCGTTCTCGTTGCAACAATCCTCGTTCTGGGCCTGATCGTTGGTCTCAGCCAGATCCAGTACGCTGTTGTTGAAGAACTGAACGACGTTGCTCACGCTATCGGATCTCTGAACCAGAGCTACGCTTTCACAGGCTTCAGCGCTCGTAAGGCTAACGGATCTCTGAAGAGCTTCACCCGCGGTTCAGCTTTCCACGATTCACCAGATCAGTGCGATGCTAACTGTGCTAACATCGCTTGCGATGCTCCAGTTGCTGAGTGCAACTAATCAAAAGAGGTTCTTCCTCTGCTGAATAACAACAGCCTGCAGGTCTAAATCAGACTTGCAGGCTGTTTTCATTTCGCTGGCACAGTTTTCCTGAAACAGCCTTCCAGCATCACCGAGCCACAGTGTCAATAATCTGTCTCCGCCATTACTGCTCGGAGTCCTCGGCAGCGGCTGGCGGAGCCTGTTGAGAAAACTCTGGGCTGGTAGAAGCCGGTTGAGCAAGCAATTCCTTACGAACCGCTGCAGGACTTGGTTGAAGCGAACCAATCACACTGGCAAGAGCCAGCCGGACCTGAGGATCAGTTTCGCGTTTCAACGCTCCAGGAATTGTCTTGGTCACCATCGGGGTGAGCAACAGCCCATATCGTTGAATATGAAATGCTAACTGAGACGCCGCGAGTTGACGTAGTTCAACAGGTGTGGTTGCCGATACTGCGACGTTCAGCAATTCGTTCTGCACATTTACCCGACCAATTGCTCCCAGAGCAACGATTGCGTCCGCCCCAATCTCAGGGTCATAGATCGACTTCACGAGTGCGTTCTCGGCCGGAACCAAGTCAAAAACATTCGGAACATCACGGACTGCGGTCCGGCGCAACCAGGCTGCCGCTGCAATCATCTGTTGTTTTCGCTGTTGATGAGTAATCGCCGGTGGATTCAGATTGACCAGAAATGGAGCCAGTTCCCGACTCAACTCCATTGAAGTGTTTCCTTCTTCAACGAACACCACCTTCTGGAACTGAGATGCAAAATCGTTAAACCGACCACGAATGGAACGCGGACCATAGATCACGACTGGAATGTCGGCTGTTCGAGAATCAGCTCGAAGGTTGGCAATGGTTTGCGTCAACTCCCAGCGGATGACGTTCGGATGCAGCACGGCCAGGGCGATATCGCCCCGTTCTGAGGCAACCTGAAAACCTTCCTGTCCGGTTGATACCAACGACGCGGTGAATCCGAGTTCTGAGAACAGGCTGGCAGTCTGTTGAGCTCGCGACGTATTCGGGTCCATCACCACGCTGGCGGTTCGCGATTCGGCATTGATCGCCCGTGCGAGAATTTCAATGACTCGCTGACTTCCTTTGAATGGGCGTGTTGGCTCCCAATGCATGATCGTGTTGGCAGCTGCAAACTGAATACGCTGATCCGGAGAATCCAGCGCGTCGGTCACTGCACTGCGACCATTCTTTCGTTCAAGCAGAGCCGGAGATCCGTTCAAGGCCAATGCTTCCAGACTTCCAACAGCCGCGGCACTGAGTTTCTGATCCAGTGCATAACCAAGAACACGCTCGCAGATCCCGGGCCCGCATCGAACAGCGAGGTCCAAGACCGAATCTTTTCCAATTGGCAGAGGCGAATTCCACTGATTCGCTTCGACTGCTCGGATTAACAGTGCGGCGAGTTGTACAACAGGTGCCTGTTCAGATTCTGGTGCAAGACTGGCAGCCTCTCGTGCGAGCCGCTCCGCGAAGAACAGAGATGCTTTCTCTCGCGAAACCCGGTACTCGACGACCGTTCCAGCCTGTTCACTCCAGTTCCAGACGGGGATCAATGACTGGTCTTCATAGATCGACGGCCAAGTGTAAGTGCCTGTCAAATGCTCATTCGCAATCTGCAGCATCCGGGTGGGCGCCCCGTCCAAAGCGATTCGTTCGACTTTCTTCACGTCCTGATATTTCAGTCGGGCGAGTGCATCACGCGCGGACGCTTGAACGCTTGGATTCTGCCCCTCTGCGAACGCTGGATACCAGAGCCACACGGCATCAGATTCAGATCCGACACGTCCCAGCACCTCCAGTGCGACGGTACGGATCTCCTGATTAGGAGAATTGAGTGCCCCGATCAACGGAGCAATTGCATCGCTGCCAAGACGTGTCAGGGTCACTGACAACGTGTCTCGGCCAACCAGAGTATCGCTAATGAGAGCCTTCAGAATTGGTGGAACCGCATGGGAGCCCAGATGTTGAAGTTCGCTCAATGCCTCGGATCGCTCTCTGGCACTTCCATTCAGCTTCTTGATCAGGCCTTCTGCATATCCTGGTTCCTCAACCTGACGCTTTACTGCATCCTGAATCAGATTCAACAGTTGAGTCGCAGGCGGGTTGAGCTCTTTCAGACGGCTCAATTCAAGAAAGGTGCCCGTGCCATGGGCAGACCGGAGAGCCATCAGGTCTGCGTCGGTCGGAGAAAGATCAAGAGTCTGTTGGAGGTAATATTTTGCAAGATCCAGCCGAACCAGCTTCACCATCAGCAAAGCTGCGTCGAAGTTTGCTGGAATCGTCGTTGGCTTCACCACCAGCGGATCGTCAACGGGGCGTGCCGGTTCTGGTGTCTCAGGTTGAGCGTAAGCCTGTGTTGAAAGGAACAATGCGCAGACAGCAGCCCACATCGGGACACGACTTGAAAGACTCCGCCGCATGTTCTTGACTCCCTGGCCATCTCACTGCCCGGTCTCTTAAGACGCTCTCCCAAATTGGTAAAACGTCGTTCAGATTCCTGTTAGGGCATTATTCCTACAACAGAGCCTCCGACTTACGGAAACCATCTCAGAGAGACAGTTGCTCTGTTATTGATTCTAAGTTTGCGACTTGCTGTTCCCAACAGGATTCTTCCGGCTTGAGGCAATCGTACGCACAAGGCGCACAATCTCCGCAGGGACAGCATTCGAACTATCGAAACAATGACAGGTGGGACTTGAACTTGCCAAGCGGCAGAATTCGCAGCAATTCGGTCTTTTGGTCAGTAATCGTTAAAGACCGGTCGACCAGTCCGTTCACAGGAAGGTCCACCGGCCTTTTTTAACGATTAAACCGATTTATGATGGCAATGGAACGAACAGAGAAGCTCAGGAAACATTGCCAAAAGAGCCAGTCAGTCAAAGCTTTCAGGGATTGCAGCTTACAGCTTGTAGCACATCAGTTTGTCCTGTTCGCGAAGGTAAAGCTTGCCTCCGGCAACGACCGGATGTGCCCAGCTTTCTCGCTCCTGAAACACCGGCTTAAATGATCCTTGCGGGACGTAGTCGCTTTCAGTCGCTTTAATCAACGCCAGCGTTCCATCCTGATAGCGGAAGATCAGCTGATCATTGACCTGAGTAATCGCCGCAGAACCTTCTCCAACTGGGCGAATGCGACCGCCCCAGCGAATTTTCCCTGTTGGCAGATGAATACAGATCGGAATTCCCTTGCCGTGCTGATGGCCTGCATAAACATAGTCGCCATCCAGAATCATCCCACCATGATGATTCTGAAAGGTCTTCGGATCGAGGAAGTAGACCTCGGTTGCCTTCACTTCATCCTTTTTGGATTTGGTAATTTTCAAAAGGCAAGCGCCTGTCTGATACCCGGTCGACGCAAAGACAAAATCCCCTTTGCAGATCGGAGTCGGAATATTCGCCACCGCGTTCGCGACTTTGTCGTAACCCCAGAGCAATTTCCCATCTTCCGCACGGACTCCAATCAGGCCGTGCCCGATCAGTTGGACGTACTGCCGCACTCCTCCGGCTTCAGAAACAACAATCGAAGAATACCCGGCCCCTTTCTTTCCACGGTCTCCCTGATAAGGAACTGCTGTTCGCCAGATTTCTTTTCCGGTCATTTTGTCGAGTGCGACCATGGCCGCATCACTTCCGCCCGGCGTACACAGCACTCGATCCCCATCGACTAATGGGGATTCAGAAAATCCCCAGCCAGACATCAACTCACCGCCGAAGTCCTCCTGAAATTTGCGAGACCACAGCAGTTCCCCATCGGCCACTTTCAGGCAGCTGATTCCCCCATCAGAACTGACAACATACAGTCGATCGCCATCAATCGTTGGCGTGCAACGGGATCCTTCATAATCATGCCGTGGCTTTCCGTTGGTCACGAGAGTCTGCCAGGCTGTCTTGTTCGTCGCAAGGTCGACACAAACAACAGCCTGCCCTTCAGGAAAATTGCCCGTGGTAAACAAATGATTGTTCACGATGGAAACACTTGCATAGCCGTTGCCCATCCCTTCAATTGTCCAGAGATGGCTGGGAGGGCTCTTTTCCCAATCCAGTTTCAGACCTGGTTCGACAGCCTTTCCATCCCGATTTTCACCACGCCACTGAGGCCAGTTCTCGGCAGCCAGTCCGACAGAGGAAAAGCTACTCATCAGGGCAACGCAACAGAGCAATCCACGCACGGAACTCTCCTCAATTCGTGTCTGGTGTCGGAATCCGGAATCCTGAGCGGTTCAATACACCGGGCCTTTTTTGCTTTCAGCGATTCCAGAGTGCCTTAAAGAGAGGCGCGATGTCAAGGTCCGATGGAGTACCGTCGAAGAAATCGCAAGTCCGATTGCACTTCAGGCGGATCGATCTTACCGTTTCGCTGCTCCTGCAGGATCGAATGAAACAGTCCTGCCAGCAATCTCTTCCCCTGTTGCTTCCTCGCCCTTCGCCAGAGTTCCTCCCGCAATGACGCCACCGACAGAAACAGTGACAGGCACGGAAACGAAGAATGTTTCACAACAACGTCTGGAAGGCGCGTCAGCAGCAGACGATCAGACTGTTCCTCAGAACGCTCAGGTGATCCCCCGCGTGGTTGCCAACCAGATGCTGTTTCAGGCCGGCAATTCACTCACGACGGGAAGTTTCTTTAATTACTTCGTCTCCGGGTTTCATCCGTCCGCATTCTGGCTCGCGGTCCTGATGATTCTCCCGGAAACATGCCAATCGATGAGCGCCCTGGTTGCCAGATTCTGTTCATGGATGGGGTACAAAAAGCAGGTGTGGGTCATCGGCCTGACGATTGGTCGTCTCGCATCGATGATGATTCCATTGGCGTTGCTCTTTCCCACAACACAGGGCCAGCAGACAACAGCCCTCATCTACATTTTGTGCTGCACGGTTATCTGGTATCTCGCTCAAGGAATTTCTTACGTCAGCTATTACTCATGGCTTAGCGACCTTGCTCCTCGATCACGATGGGGAAAACTTTTCTCACGACGCCAGATCGCCAGTCTTCTTGTTGGGGTCTTCATGCCCCTCGGAACACTGGCCCTTCGCAATCAGTTTCTGAAAACACTGCCAGATGAAGCTGAACGATGGAGCTATGCGGTCATCTTTACATTGGGAGGGTTACTGGTCCTTGCCTCGACTGGCCCCTTACTTTCCCTCCCTGAAATCCCATCGACGGCAGCACAACGCAAACCAATTCAATGGATCGCTGCGCTGACCGGGAATCGATCGTTCGGGTATTTGCTCGCCTCACGCTGGACTGCCGCATTCTTTCAGGGACTCACGCAGGCAGTCCTGTTCAAGTATGCCTATGACGTCTTGAAGATTCCGCTGCAGACATATTTAAGTCTCATTAGCTTAATGCTTCTCTTGCAGATACCCGTCAGTTGGTGGGCTGGCAAACTCAGCGATTCCAATCGCGATCGGGAAGGAATGTTTCTCGGGTTGTTGCTGGTCAGCCTGTCGATGCCCTGCTGGCTCGCTTCCAGCGCGGAACATTGGTGGTGGCTGATCGTCGCTTATTCATTATGGAGTGCGTTTGCGCTGGTGAATGTTTGCGGAGTCAACATGTGTCTGAAGCTTGCTCCCAGAGGGAACAACCTCGGCCACTTCGCACTTTATGAGCAAATCTCCGGGCTGATCGCTGGCCTCGCAGGACTGCTCGGAGGCTGGGGGCTTGATCAACTTCTCTCGTATGCCACAACAGCAGGAGCCCCCAAAACGTCCGCGTTCCTCACACTCATGACCATCTCAACGTGTGGAAGAATTCTCGCTCCGTTCTGGCTGCTGGGAGTCCGTTCGCCTGAGTTAAACACAACGCACGCCGACAACAGGCGCAATCCATAAAAAAGTCCGCACAGCAAATCTCATTAAGAGCAGAGTTGCTGTGCGGACGCATAACAGACTGAACCGGTTTTAGAGAGTTTCCCAAAATCATGCAGTGAATCTGGCACGCGGGATACAGCTTTCCTCTACACAAGAGGGCTGCTGCGCGGCCACAGGATAGACCGATACGGTCTAGAGAATCAAACCTCGGGCTTCAATTGGCAGAGTTGAGAGTTCGCCATTCTTCTCCTGCACCCAGAGGCGGT